>CAZOJR010000366.1:0-1511 GCA_964580165.1 uncultured Gaiellales bacterium | reverse complement strand
CGGTCGCGACGTAGTCTTCGGTAGCGTCCACTCCGTCATCATCGACAGCGTCCGCCTCGTCATTGCTGGCAGCACCCGCCCCGTCATCGGCGCCGGCAACATCTACCTCCATCACTGAAGAAGCTGGCTCTTGTGTACCCGCGCAGGCCACACCGAGAGCAAGGACCAGCACGGCCAGCATCGCCAGAGAAATCAATGGGACCCGTCTCATCAGAACGCCCTCAGCCTCCATCTTGGTGGTCATCTCGGCTGCTGATGACCACCCGCCTCTGGACCGGAAACAGCAGCGCAGCGTTTCCGGCTACCTCCATCAAGCGGCGAAAGACACTTGCCGAGGTATGCCTACCGGAACTCCATGGCCACGATATCCTCCACCCAGGCCTCGCTCTCCAACCCGGGCATTACCGCATTCAGAGCGCCGTCTTGATCAACCGAAATCATGGCTGCATCTTCATCTATTGAAGAAAGTGAAACATCGACCGTCGATCCATCAGATGCGGTGATCACCAGTGTCTTCGCATCCGTCTGAACACCCGCATACCAGAATATCTCGCTTAGATACACACCCTCGCATTCCGTCGCGCCCAGGTCGGGGTGGTCCACCGTGACCGTCGCCCAGTCCATGTAGTCCATGTCGAGCACCGTTAGAGTCATGGGATAGTCGACGAGACCTTCAATCACCACCTCGCCGCTCTTACGAGCACTGTCCACCGTATCTGGCGTCTCGATAGTCGTCGTGGTCGCATTGCTTTCAGAACCACCACAGGCAGCAGCCAGCAGCAGAACGCCCGCTAGCGAAAGCACTGTGACCAATCTCAAGCGGCCGGGCATCAATACCTCACGCTCCACGTATATGAATCGCCGCCTGGGTTCCGCCTTACTCTGATCTCCCGTGGCAAAACGCCGCAATCCGTCACCCGCAGCGCCTCCCGGAAGGCCGCGTCAAAGGAATGATGTCCCCTGGGTGCCGGCCGGATACCGCCAAGGGCTGTGCGATCGACATTTGGGGCAGACGGCTCAGTATGTCGTTCGGCTGCTGGCCGTGTCATTGCCATCATCACCTCCTGTCCGGCTTGGGCCGGTTTGCGTGCCTAACGACCGGGATTCTAGTGCAGGCAGCATAAGCTTCATGTAAGTGGGTACCGGCGCCCATCTGGCATGTTCCCGGCGCCCTCGTGCAATAACCTATTCCTACCCCGCCAACATAGAGCTACAATTGACCATCGCGAACAGCGGGATAGCCGGGAGAGATGCAACTCCACCCTCAGACCACGGAGGTTTGGTTATTTGCGTCGCGGGTTTGAGTTCATACCTCCCAACTACACGGGGGATTGCAGTACGAAGTGATCAGACACACCGAGCCGGAGTTAGCGTAGCGGTGGCGACGGCGTGACCGGCCCGCAAGGGGAATCGGCGTCTTCAGCTTCCACCCCCTCGTCCATCCTTGACAGGAGCGGCTGGGTGATCTTGGCGACACTCATGCTCGCCACGGTACTGGTCAATATCGCGAG
>CAZOJR010000365.1:0-1534 GCA_964580165.1 uncultured Gaiellales bacterium | reverse complement strand
TGGCCGGCGTTGCCTATATGGACCACGGAGCAAGATGGGATCCCATCATCCCCGGTTGGCTTGACCGGGGTGGAGCCATCAACACCATAACTCCGCACAACATCACCTCCAAGAATGCTACCGGCATGGTGGTGAGCGGCTTCCTGGTGGAGGTGGCCAAGGTAACCGATGAGGAGATGGCGAGCTGGTGCCGGGATTACCCGGAGGCGTTCAACCGTAACTACGATCTCGCGACAGGTGTTTCCCTGTCGGGATGGCTCATCGACTAAGCAATGATTATCCCAGGCGGATCGGCGAAAGGAATAGGACATCAAATGTATACGTGTAAGTATCCACATCTATTCTCTCCGATCCGCCTGGGAGATACCGTTTTTTGCAACCGCTACTTTGCCGCGCCGGTTGGTTACGAATATCTGACATGCAAGAACTACCCGCTCGACGAGACGATCGCCTTCTACGAGCGTAAGGCGATTGGAGGCGCCGCGACGGTCAATGTTGGTTCTGCCGTCTGCGACAGCAAGAGGGGTCGCATTGGAATAAGTAACCTCCCGATGGACGATCCCGCGTCACTTCCTCCGATATACCGATTGGCATCGGCGATCAACCGGCACGGAGTGGTTGCGGCCATCGAACTGCAGCACTGTGGTCCAAACTCCTATGTCTGCGCCTTTGAAGGTAACCAGATTTACGGAGTAGTCGACAGTGTGAACCCCCTTGGTCAAGTTGTTCTCGCGATGCCTGAAAACATCATCGAAGAAACGATAGAAGCTTTCGGCAACGCGGCGGCCTACGCGAAGTTTTGCGGATTCGGTTTGGTAACCATTCACGCCGGTCACGGCTGGCTTATCAACCAATTCCTGGATCCCAATGTCAACAAACGCAAGGATCGTTGGGGCGGCAGCCGAGAAAACCGCTGCCGCTTTCTTCTTGCGATCATCGACCGGATCAAGCACAAATGTGGCCGCGGGTTCCCACTTGAGATCCGCATCAGCGGATCCATGTGCCATGAGACCGGATACGGCATTGACGAGGGGATAGCCATTGCGAAACAGCTCGATGGTAAGGTCGATCTGATTCATGTATCCGCCGGCAACCACGAAGTGCCCGAGGTGTTCACAGTCACCCATCCGAGCATGTTCTTGCCGGACGGCGTCAATGTGGTCTACGCGGCTGAGATCAAGAAGCACGTGAAGACCCCCGTGGCGACCGTTGGTGCTCTGAACGATCCCGAGCTCATGGAGGAAATCATCGCCTCCGGCAAAGCGGATGTTGTTCAAACCGCCCGCGCCATGATGGCCGACCCGGAGCTGCCCAAGAAGGCGCGAGAAGGAAAGGCAGATGAGATCCGGCCCTGTATTCGCTGTTTTGAGTGTTTCGCCGGCATCACCACCAAGAGGCAGTACCGATGCGCGGTCAACCCGGAGATCGGGTTTGAGCAAGACACCAGACACGCACTCCCGGCGAGTGTTCCCAAGACGGTGCTCATTACCGGAGGCGGTGTCGCCGGTATGGAGGCCGCTCTGATAGCCTCCCA
>CAZOJR010000364.1:0-1558 GCA_964580165.1 uncultured Gaiellales bacterium | reverse complement strand
TTGAATCTCTTCATTGAAGTCACGGAGATGAAACAGTCCCTGGTCACCGCCAAGAACCGCAAGGTCCGCAAACTACGTGAGATGTATCCCGATATCCGCATCAAGCTGCTATACCGCAAGGACTTCGTCCGTATGGCTCAGAAATACGGCCTGTGAGGCACCCATGGCCTATGCCCCTCTTTGCCCGCCATCCGACTCTCAACCCAAGGCGCGAGATGAGCGGCTCGGTGAGATCTTTCTCGACGCCGAAACAATCGCGACACGGGTCCGCGAGCTTGGAGCCGAGATCACTCACGATTATCAAGGAAAGAACCTGCTCCTCATCTCGATCCTGAGAGGCTCCATCTATTTTATGGCCGATCTGGCGCGGGCCATAGACATTCCGCTTGAGATGGACTTCTTAGCCATCAGCTCGTACACCGACGAGCATTCGGAGACAGGAACCAAAGCCATCCGGTTCTTGAAGGATCTTGATCAGCCGATCAAAGACAAGTACGTTCTCATCGTCGAGGACGTGGTCGACTCCGGCCTCACCCTCCATTACATCATGCGCTCGCTCAGCCTGAGGCGCCCTCGCTCATTGGAAGTGTGCACCCTCTTCGATCGGCCTCACCTGCGCCTCGTCGACATGAACATACGCTACCGTGGCTTCGAGGTGCCCGACGATTTCTTCGTGGGTTACGGGTTCGACTACCGTCAATCGTTCCGCAACATACCCTCCGTGGCATATTTGCGATTGGGACCGGACCAGCCGACGCTCTTCTGATGACCCCCACTATTACCGCTATTCCAATCAATCTGCTTTCATCTCGAGACGAGAATCTCCCGCCCGATCTGCGGCTGGCCGCAAGCCTCTATCTGCCCTTTAGCCGCCGCCGTCAATCCACCGCAACGACCTCAAACAGACTCGCTCCCGGCCTGGTGGTCGGTCACGGAGCCGGAAGCCAAG
The DNA here is from genome assembly GCA_964580165.1 of uncultured Gaiellales bacterium. Classification (GTDB taxonomy): domain Bacteria; phylum Actinomycetota; class Thermoleophilia; order RBG-16-64-13; family RBG-16-64-13; genus RBG-16-64-13. Next base: position 609 of record CAZOJR010000364.1, on the reverse strand, counting down.
CAGCTCGGACGCGTCTATGACTACGAACGCCAGATCCGGAAGCCAAGCAGCTAGACATGAGGCATTTTGCCTGGAAGCATGCAGTCATGGCTTTGCCGTTCTTGCTCTGGATTTTCGCGGGCACGGACACAGTGACGGTACCGCCGACGGGCCTCTGGAGCAGGACGTGCTGGCAGCGGTCCGTTTCTTGCGCGCGCATCCTTCTGTGGATGCGGAGACGGTCTGCTACCGGGGATCCAGCATGGGCGCATTCTACGGACTGAAGGCGGCGCCAGAAGCAGCGTTTGCAGCCATGGCCCTGCTCTGCCCCGCCGGCGAAGACGTGATACTAGATGCGCTCTCCGACGAGGACAGCGAAGACTTTTCAAGGCCCCACGCCGGGAACAAGACAGTGGCCCAAGAAGTCTCCGGACACACTGAAACATCACCGCCGAGCGTCACTCGGTGGGATAAGTCGCGGCTCCAGACCTATTTCGAGCAGCAGGACAGCCGCCTTTTGGCCGCCCGGGTACCATGCCCTGTGCTACTCGTGCACGCACGTGCCGATGATCTGGTTCCCTTCTCGCATTCCCTGCTGCTCACCCGTCATCTTCGCGCTGATACAACCTT
>CAZOJR010000363.1:0-1561 GCA_964580165.1 uncultured Gaiellales bacterium | reverse complement strand
GGTGACGGTCAAGATTCGTTATTCTGACTTCGCCACCCACACCTGCTCCCATACCCTACCCCGGCCGCTGGATGTGGACGAAGCATTCTTTGAGGAGGTTCTAGCTCTGTTCCGGCAGGGATGCCGCCGGCGTTACCATCTGCGGTTGGTGGGAGTGGGGCTCTGCAACTTGACGCCTCGGGCTTGGCAGGATGATCTCTTCAACCAGAACTTGCCTCTGCTTAGAGAGCTCGATCTCAAGTTGGATATTATCCGGGAGAAATACGGTAAAGACGCCGTGCGGCGGGGAGCAGCGCCACCCTCCAGTGCCATACGCCAAGGGGAGAAACCTCCCCGTCCCTAGTCGGCCCCGGCGTATATCCGCACTTCAGAGAGCGCTGTGTCGTCCCACTCCTCTCCCGGATAAACCGAGATGATCGTAAGCTTGACCCACTCTACCGGCTGCCGGGTAGGCGTGATGCTCTGGAACTCCTGGGTGTCGAGTAGAGTAATAAGTTGAGTGGTGCCGTTGGAGTACTCCACCTGTAAAGACTTGATCCGTGGATTGCCCGTGAAGCGGTATTCGTCTTTCTGGTACCCGTTGGCGATATCGATGCGCGACAGTGTGAGTTGTTGGGAAAAATCGACCTTGATCCATTCACCGAGCCCTGGACCTTCCGCGCCCTCGTTCCACGCGGTGGTGGTGTCTCCATCTAAGAGATTCGTAGGCCGGTAGTTATTGGTCGATGTGGCCTTTAGGGATGACGACGCTGTGACTGCGGTTGGGCGGACCAGAGTGCCCGCCACTGTGGTCGTTGTGCTTGCATTGCTACTTGGGTCGCTTTCAGTGGTGGTAGTGCCGATGGTGGCCGTTGTGCCGGCCTGTCCTACATAAGATATTGCATCATCATCACTTTGCAATGCATACTGCACAACAGCATACAAGGCGAAAACCGTAGCCGCGAGGACCAGCAGAAGCGCCACGGCCATAACGGCCCCGGCCGCGGTTATCCGTCTGCGCTTGCGCAGTCCTCCTCCCGGGGTGTGTCCGTAGAGGGATGCGCCACAACGGCTGCAGAATAGGGACCGCGACTCGTTCAAGGTGCGGCACTCGTTGCATCTCACGAACTCAGAGAGACTCATAACTACTTGTGCTTCCCGGCAGTAGGCGATTCCATACGTGTACCAGTCCGGCAGTCATTATGTCAGGGAGACAAGGTCAGTTTCCAGGCCTCTGATAGAATCAATAGGTCTGTAAAGCACGCACACGCGGAGACGAACGCATGGCCGACACCGATAGCCTCAAGGAAACCAAGGACTTCTGTCTCGATGTCCCTTATCGGCACGAAGCCTTCTTTGTAAAAGGTTCTACTTCTCTCGACTGGGGTATGCAGAACCGCCTTGCCCAGATTTTCAACCCTTTGTCGGGCCGGACTGTGATGCTGGCCATCGACCACGGATACTTCCAAGGACCCACATCGGGCCTCGAGCGTGTGGATGTCAACATCCTTCCGCTGCTCCCTCACGCCGATGCTCTGATGCTGACTCGAGGCATTCTGCGTACCACCATTCCCTCCTCGTA
>CAZOJR010000362.1:0-1570 GCA_964580165.1 uncultured Gaiellales bacterium | reverse complement strand
TGGCGTAGTTGAGATTGCTGGCTCCGTCCTGGGCCACATCGGCCGGGATGCTTGCTATCACCGTACCGCTCTGGGTCATGCCGCTCACGGCCACGTTATAGGTGGCGCCCGATCCGGTAACCGTAGCGGTGGTTGCTCCGGCGCTGCCGGAGAGAGTCACATCCCCGTTGGTAAAGCCGGTAACCGTTTCGCTAAATGCCACGGTGAAATTGACCGGGGCGGTGCTGGTCGGGTCGGCTTGCCCGGAGGCCTGGTTGATGGTCACGCTAGGAGGCGTGGTGTCGGCCGCTGGGTTGATGGGTACCGCGACTATAGCCATATAGCCATTGTTGGTGCGTGTCCAGTTCATCGTCACTGCGCCGGATGCAGCCTGCTCGGTGCTGGCTCCACCGGCCATATTGCCCGCACCAGTGTTCCATAGAGCGGGAGTCTGACCTGCGCCTGGCGTTAGCGTCGGAACAGAGGAACCACCACCAAATACAGTGTCGAAGACCAGTTCGTCACCCCCGTCGGTGGTCACATCCACGCTTACGCCCGCAACGCCGTTACCTGTCACCGCAGTCTTAACCGCTAACAGATCAAGGGGCGTTGTCTGATCGACTCCGCTAAAGTTGGCGACACCGACCACAATCCCCGTTGTGACGCTTTCCGAGAAGGCAACCGTCACAGTCCCGCTTGTGTCTTCGGGTGGGTCGGTCAAGTAGTAGATCGCTGCCGCACGGCTCGAGCTGGCATCTGCCGTAGCAACCAGCGTCAGAGGCGTAGCCGACCCACTGAATGTGACTGAGGAGATCGTGCCATGAGTAGAACCGCTCGAGTCATTCCACGAAACACCCACCAGCATCAGGCGATCATCGCCGGAACCTGTGGTGAGAGCATCAGTGGTGACGATATAGGGGCTGCTTGTACTGGTCTGCGAAAAAGCTTTGTAGGAGACTGTCCCGTCCAACTGAACGGTCGCCATCGCCACCGTCGCCAGCCCCAAGACCAGTGCAATCGTCAATACGAGCAGAAGAACCGCGAATACGGCCTTCTTATTCTTACGACCAAGCCCAGCGAGACCCGATCTCCGGTGGGCTTCACCGGTATTCATATCCTTCCCCTTTCCACTCAAAGCTGTCGTCCCGGTCTTCATTTCTGTCTCCGTGCCATCTCCGCATCATGTCTCCCCATGGCTTCTGCGGGAGGCCGGCGTAGCTTTTCGGGTCTTTTCGCCGTAGCACAACATGATGGGCAAGTTATCCTCCTGTCTTCCAGGGCGGCATCCACGCCAACACCCTCATTGCGTCTCTCCGTCCGCACCATCAGATCGTCTGTGCCATCAGACCGACGGGATCCGGTTTGCGAACTGGCCCCGCTCTGAGTCCCGGACAACTCCGGGACTCAGAGCGGCTTCCGGCGACACCGAGACCAAGAGTCTCTGCTCCGACGGACGCGCCAAAGTGAACTTCAAGAGGATGTAGCCGCTGCAAACCACGTCGTTTCGCCTCGTCGACCTCGTCGTTTCCCTCTTACTCGTTTCGCCTCTTACGAACCCGCCGTTACCAGTTGGATGGAACCTACGGTTTCT
>CAZOJR010000361.1:0-1584 GCA_964580165.1 uncultured Gaiellales bacterium | reverse complement strand
GCCGCGCTGCAATATCTTCTGGGTGGGCGGGTCATCAGTAACAGGCTGGCGGCACGGCCGGACCACAGTCACATGAAGAAGGTCTCGGAGAAGTACGGTACGTCTAATCCATCGCCTGAAGTGCTCGGTGATATCAAGTACGACAAGAAACTTACCTTCGACAAGGAGACAGACGTCTACTACTCGGGGGCGACGCATGAAGAGGCTCAGCCATCTCACCTCCGGGTGAAAGATTTCGACATCTGTTACGGTAAATGCGCCGAGTACTATCAGAACCCATGTGTGAGATTCTGCCCGGCCAGCGTATACGAGATGACCACAGACGAGTCGACCGGAAAGAAGGCTCTCAAAGTCAATTTCTCCAACTGCGTCCACTGCAAGACGTGCGACGTAAAGGATCCCTTTGAGAACATCCAGTGGGTACCTCCGGAAGGTGGAGGGGGCCCCAAGTATACTGTGATGTAGAAGTCCGAAGGCTTGAGAGCCTTCACCCTTCGGTGCGGGACTTCGACGCGGTTGAGCGGTAGGTCCGTGCAGGCGCGCTAGCACCGAACTAGAGCGGAAGCAATGGCAACGAAAGGAGCAAGTACATGCCAAGGCCGGAAGAAGTAGACGTAGTTGCAGCAATGAAGGCCGCCAAAACTGGCGAAGAGATCTTGGCGTCTTGGGCGCTGCAGCGCCCGGGATACAAGGCCGGCGGCGGGGGCGACCCGAGCCTGGACTTCTGGGTACATAACAAGGTCGAGATGCTTCATACCTATGCCCAGAACCAGCTCAGCCAGCTGCTCGACCGGGGCATTCTGGATCCAAAGACCCGCTACCTGCTCCTCGTGGGCTTGTACATGATGAACAACCACTGGGACGGCGTTCTGCCCCAGGCTTGTAACGCGAAGGCCGCTGGTGCGACCGACGAGGAGATCATGGAAGTGGCGTTCTGCGTGTGCTACTCCGTGGGCAAAGCCAAGATGCAGGAGAGCGGCGAGTGCCTCGACAAGATCTTCTCGAACAAGATGTTCCAGGAGATCCAGCGCAAGCAGTAAGCGCAAAGAACAATCTGAGTTCTGTGGAGAGGCCCCGTGCAAGCGGGGCCTCTCCTTATGTGAGCGGACTGTGGATTACCGGCTGGAGGACGGTAGTGCCAGGTTGACATTTGCCGCTCCGCAGTTGTGGCATGCGAACAACCGTGGGGCTTTCTATGTTGGCTACGTATAGATGACTGGCCGTGCGCGGATCGCCGTAGAACTGTGCTTTTGCGGTCTATTGTGTTTCTGCAACCGTAGCGTTATACTAAGTGTCAGATAACGCTGAGCCTGGTCCTGCCATCCTAGGCTTGGCGCGGTCGCTCCTCTGTGAGGCCCGGGCATGCTCAGCTCCGCCCGGGTCTTCATCATCCGGCCCCGGGGAAATCGCCCCGGGGCACGTGGTGGGAACGCGGCAGGAACTCTTCTGCTCTCTATCTGTTTGCGACTATGCCGGCTCTGGCGTCCGCTGCCAGCCGCCAGAATCTATCCGTCGCTACGCTAACGGCCCAACGAGGCGCGGGGGCCACACCTAGGGATTGGTGCCTATTGGGCGCGCCGGAAC
>CAZOJR010000360.1:0-1590 GCA_964580165.1 uncultured Gaiellales bacterium | reverse complement strand
CATCCCCTCATCGAACACCTTCACAAGACTGTAGTCCGTGAACCGTTGCGCCGGCGTGAAACCGGCTTCCCGGATAGCGTGGACCAGGTCGCGGCGGTTCACCCGCACGCTGAGCCCTGTAGCCGCCACCACATTTTCTTCGATCATGGTACTGCCAAGATCATCAGCGCCAAAACGTAAGGCCACTTGCCCGATCTTTAGTCCCTGAGTCACCCATGATGCCTGCACGTGGCGAATGTTATCGAGATACAGGCGAGAAACCGCGACCGTCATTAAATAATCCACCCCGGTCGCCTGTTCGATCAGGCCCTCAAGAGCGGTATGCGTTGACTGAAAGCTCCAGGGGATAAACGCTCGAAATCCACCCGTCTCATCCTGCAAATCCCGTATCACACGCAGATGCTCCACCCTATCCTCGATCGTCTCCACGCTCCCAAACATCATTGTGGCTGTGCTGGGAATACCTTGGGCATGCGCCTCCCGCATGACCGCCAGCCAGGTGGCAGTGTCCGCTTTGTGAGGTGCCACTTGCTTCCGCACCCGATCCACCAGTATCTCGGCTCCACCACCCGGCAGGGAATCCAACCCGGCCGCCTTCAAACGGCGCAAAGTCTCCGCAACGCCGATGCCACTCACGCCAGCAATATGAACAATCTCCGGCGCCGAGAGAGAGTGGATTGTGATAGGAAAGCGCTCCTTGATAGACCTGAATAGGTCCTCGAAATACGTGATGTCAAGATCGGGGTGGAGACCGCCCTGCATCATGATGCCGGTGCCGCCGAGATCGAGTGTCTCTTGGATTTTGGCGTAGACGGCTTCCCGGGGCAGCACATAGCCCTCTGGTGCTCCGGGTAAGCAATGGAAGGCACAGAAGCGGCAACCGGACACGCACACATTGGTGTAGTTAATGTTGCGGTCGACAATGAAGGTAACGAGTGAACCCGGGACGAGGCGCTCGCGCACTTCGTGGGCTCGCGCCCCCACTTCGAGCAGGTCGCGCGAGCGCAGTAGTTCTACGGCCTCACGCTCGGTCAGCCGGGTCACGGCATCACCGGTCCGACAAATGCATCGAGGAACCGCAGCTCGGGCACCTCCTCCACTTCGCCAGCCTCATACGCCAACTCGTAGAAGCGGCGCAGCCCCCGCTGATATTCCTCGGTGAAGTCATACCGAAGAACCGCAAAGTAGCGGGCCAGACTCTCACGGCCAAAGCGATATCGTCCCAAAGCGTCATCGACCACTTGAGGTAGATGATCTCTACCGTAGTCCATGCACTTCACCAGTTCTTCCTCCACAGCAATGAGATCCGCTCCGTTGGTCCGGGCAAAATCCTCGCGGGCCGCCCACACCGCGTAGACCATGGGGAGACCGGTCCACTCCTGCCATAGAGCTCCCAGGTCGTGACAGATTGTGTCCGGCTCTGGGAAATAGAGCGCCTCAAGTCCCTGATCACCGATGAGCAGCACCGCGTCGTACTCCCGTAGCGTCTCAGCAACCGATCCGGCCACCTCGCCGTAGAGAACCTCCTGGCCCAGACGAAGTTTGAACATAGTCTTGAGCAAAGCGACGGAGGTAGCGCTTTGCCGGGTG
>CAZOJR010000359.1:0-1600 GCA_964580165.1 uncultured Gaiellales bacterium | reverse complement strand
GAGTACGTTATCCCATGATCGGCCCATGCCAGACCGTACATCGTGGTCACCCAGCTAAACTTAGGGGTTAAGACGTGGCTGTAGTACCACATGGGGCTTACCGTGGTCACATCGGTGCCGGTCATGCTCGGTTTCGCCAGGTACTGTGCCAGCGTCGCCGCACACATGTCACGAAACCCTCTGACAGTCCCGCGCGCATTCGTCGTCTCCTTGTATGAACTTAGCACCTCAACCGCATCCGAGCGACAACGAAGCTCCTCTATGCCGGCAAACCGCGTCGAAACCTGCGCAATCCCCACCTCGATGCTCTCATAGGCAAACATATCGACCAGGAGAGGATAGCTCAATACGGTCTCCACCAGCGCTGGGGTTGTCATCTTCTGCAATTCGTCTGAGGACACATACGATGCCTTGAGCTTCTGCTCGGGCTCGTAGTACGTACTCCACTCGGCGGTGCCAGGCACGACTTGATAGGTATGAGCCTGCGAGATGACCGGACTAAGAGGTACTGCCGATGCCGATGAGCAAAATAAGAAGACAAGGGCGAGCACCATCGCGCTGAATAGCAGAGTCCTTTTCACAATACGCTCCTTCATTCTTAGTACAGTACTCATCTCTCGACGCACGCTGGTGCGTCACCATTCATGCGGCAATCACCTCCTTAGTGTGGGAGCCGAGGTCGTTCGACACCCGCAATTACCGCCGCCTGATGGTTTAGAGTCTCCACAAGCACGGGGGAGACCCAAGAACCATGAATCTCCTACGTCTCATGCGGGTATTTGCCTAACCACGTCTTCGGCCTCTGCCTCTGGACTTTCCCCGACGATCAACCTGCCGTGTCGCCCCTCTCCACGCCAACTTGTGCTGTACGCAATACGAGACACGTGGAGAGCCCCCGAATCCTTGACACGGCAACGGAGAATCTAGAATAGGGGCCGCATCACGAGGCGGAAAGAAGAAGACAGGGCTCAGATTGGCGGTCCAAGTTGAACCCGAGCCCCACCCGATTTGCAGTCACCGACGGAGGCGGTTCCGGCCTGATTCGTTACGCGGTCTCGCCTTGTCAAGGGTTCAGCCCCTCTCCACGTGTATCGGAGCGAACGAATCAACCGCGACCACAACGACGAAGGCGACGAGAATCTACGCAATTTGCGACTTTGCCGCAGGGATGCTCGAGTGGAGGCACATCGTCTAATAGACGCACCCGACGGTTAAGAGGCCTTGAGCCAGTGGACAACGAGATTGATCTTCTCACCGGCCGCGAAAGGAAGATCCTTGACATGATCGCCTGGGGGATGGCAGACAAGGAGATCGCTGTCCGGCTATCGATCTCGGCGGTAGCCCCGCCTGAGCGGAGAGAGCCCAAAGCCCGGCGCAGAAGCGCACGGGGAACCACACGACTTAGGCTGTCAGTTTGGCTGTCAGACTGGCCGCCACGGCTCAATTGCCTATTACTTGACAATAGTGTAGTGGTCTGTTTCAGGGAGAATTAGTGCCCCCGGGAGGACTCGAACCTCCGGCACGAGGTTTAGGAAACCTCTGCTCTATCCCCTGAGCTACGGGGGCACAAGATCCGGCGAGTGGCGGATGAGGCTCGCGA
>CAZOJR010000358.1:0-1602 GCA_964580165.1 uncultured Gaiellales bacterium | reverse complement strand
CTACTCGATAATCCGGTAGTAACTGCTCCACTTGGCATCGACCTGCCCCTGAATCTCCCCGATCTGCTCTTCGGTGAGAGCTCTGAAGCGTGACTGGCTCATGAGGTAGTCACGCACCGGGGCGAGCTGCCGCTTTTCGAGGAGCTTCGCCGAGGCGCCGGTCAGCCTGAACTCGCCGTTCTCGATCTCGTACAGGTCGAAGTATCCGGTCTCCACGGCCAGCCGTCCAATTTTTACGCAGTAGCGGGTCTCGAAGCCCCACCCCGGCGGACAAGGTGTGTGGATATGGATGTACTTAGTGCCCTGGGCTTTAATGGCTTTCTTGATCTTGTCGTAGAGATCGAGCGGATAGGCCGCCGATGCAGTGGCCACGTAGTCGATGCCGTGCGCGGCCATGATGGCGGGGACATCCTTTTTCTGCTGACGTTTCCCCTTGAAGGGCGTAGTGGTGGTCAGAGCTCCCTGCGGCGTGGTGCCTGAGCGCTGAACTCCGGTGTTCATGTAGCCTTCGTTGTCGTAGCAGAGAAAGAGGAAGTCGTCCCCGCGTTCAGCCGCCCCCGACAGCGCTTGGATGCCGATGTCGCTGGTGCCGCCGTCGCCGGCCCAACCGACCACCTTGATGTGCTCTTTGCCCTGGGCCTTCAGCGCCTCGAGCACGCCTGTGGCCGCTGCGGCGGTGGAGGCAAAGGTGACATTCAGGCAGGGCAGTTTGGTGGAGGCGACAGGGAACAGTCCCTGGAGTACGGTTAGGCAGCTGGGAGGGACTACCAAGATGGTATCGGGTCCCAGGGCCTTAAGGCCGATGCGGTAGGCAATGCTGAGACCGCAGCCTGTGCAGGCCCGGTTGCCCGGGTGGACAAACTCTTCTCTTGGGAGAGTGAGAATCGTGGTCTTGGTGGACATGGCAGGGACTCCTAGAGCTTGATCCCGATCCAGTCAGGATCATCTTTGAGTGTCGTGGTTACAGCAGCGCGGAGAGTTGCGGTCAGATCGGCAGTTCTGATGTCTCTGCCGCCAATGCCGGCGATCATGCCCTTCACGAAGGGCACCCGGCTTTCCGCACCGTCTGAGCCATTGCCGCCAAGATGCGCGTATAGGGCCGCTTTGACATCTGAGCAAAGTGCACCTTCATAGCCGTATGACAGCGCCTTTTCGATGACAATCACCCCGCGTGTTTGCCGGAGAGCGTTGGCCAGGGTTTCGTCGGGGAAGGGCCGGTAGAGCCTTACTCCCAACACACCGAGCTTATGCCCCTCGCTCCGGAGGGTATCTACAACATCGTGTAACTGGTAAATCAGCGAACCAAGGCCTACCACCACGTACTCGGCGTCGTCACAGCGGTACAACTCGAGAAGCGCGTTGCCGCCTCGCCCAAAGACTTCCCTGAAACGGTCTTCGGTTTCTTGGGCAGCTATCAGGGTAGCTCTTAAGTCTTCTTGAAGTAGATAGCGGATCTCCATATATCCGTGGGCCATCTCGCCGGCAACGTCCACGCGCGTGTCGGGCAGTGTCACGGTGTTGAGATTGGCGGGGTTATCCGGATCAAGAGCATAAGCCGGTTTGAAGGGCTTCAAGAACAGGGAGACCTTGTCTTCTTCGGGA
>CAZOJR010000357.1:0-1602 GCA_964580165.1 uncultured Gaiellales bacterium | reverse complement strand
TATAGACTTGATCTTGGCCAACGGCACGCGCGTCACGAGTTGAATGCTATCGACCGCACCCAATGACGAGATACTCACATGCCTCGAAAGCAGGAGCCGCCGGTAATTGCGGGCATACGCGATGGAACTGATGGGGCCGATGTCGATTTCACCCTCAACCAGCCACCGGTTGAGCTCCGTCGGAACTCCCGGGCGAAACTCGATGCCCGGCCTTCCGGGCTGATCGATCCGCCGGTCCCGGCTGAGAACCCCACATTGCTCCAAACCGTGATAGAGAGGGTAGCAATTGAGAAAGCGGATGTGACCTACCCGGACGCTCATAGTGCCGCACCTCCGCAGCCTCCGGAGTCTCCGTATCGCCGGATCGTTCCGTACAGCGCGTCTCGCTCTACTGGAGTCCGGCCCGCGTCTTGGATCATCCGCACGAGCTCCGCCTTGGGCATAGCCTGCCCGTGACCGGCTTCCGACATCAGAGAAATGATCTCCTCCACTACGGTGCCATCCATATCGTTCGCGCCAAAGAAGAGTGCCACTTGGGCCAGTTTTAACCCGGTCATGATCCAATAAGTCTTGATGTGAACAAAGTTGTCTAGAAGCAGACGCGCAATGGCCAGTGTCTTGAGGTCGTCCACCCCGGTCGTGGGAGGCAGGTGAGACAGAGCGCTGTTCTTGGGCTGGAAGGCCAGGGGTATGAACGCCTGAAAACCTCCGGTTTCGTCCTGAGCTTCCCGGAGACGGAGAAGATGATCCACCCGGTCTTCGTAAGACTCCACATGTCCGTACAGCATGGTGGCATTGGTCTTCAAACCAAGCTCATGGGCAAGACGGTGTATACCCAGCCATTTTTCTCCCGATATTTTGGCCGGGCACACCTGCGTGCGCACGCTTGATGCGAAGACTTCGGCGCCTCCACCCGGCATACTGTCCAGGCCAGCCGCCTTGAGATCGCAAAGGATCTCCGCCTCCGTTATCCGCTCAGCCTCTGCAAAACAGGCTACTTCCGAGGCGGTGAAAGCTTTGATGTGCACTGTCGGTGCCATCGCGCGGATTCCCGCAACCATCGCACGGATCGACCGGTACGGCAGAGCAGGATTCTCTCCTCCCACGATGTGTATCTCAGTAGCTCCCTGCGCAATGGCTTCTTGAGCCTTCTCCAAAACCTCGTCGACCGAGAGCGTATAGGCGCCGGGTTCCCCCTCGGTTCGGTAGAACGCACAAAAACGGCAGCGATTGCGGCAGATGTTGGTGTAGTTGATGTGACGATTGACCACGAAGTAGACATCATTGCCTACCCTGTCACGGCGAACATGGTCGGCCAGGAGCCCGATGCGCAACAAGTCGTTGGATCTGAACAGAGCAAGGCCATCGGCGACAGAAAGACGCTCACTGCGAGCTACCTTTTCTTCGACGATACAAAGAGGATCAAGGCGAGATGCGACCGGCATAGTCTGGAGTCTAACACAACAGGAATTGCGGGATTCGAGCCCACAGAAAGCAGGCAGGCCGGAGGCAGCAGAGCACTTACTCCACTCTAGACGAGCGCGTGATGCAGAGCGATGATTCCACCGGCAAGTATTTCGTAACGAACGTTTCGCAGTCCCG
>CAZOJR010000356.1:0-1609 GCA_964580165.1 uncultured Gaiellales bacterium | reverse complement strand
CTTGGATGTCGGCGTAGCATCCGCCGTCTCCGTCACCCGCGTCTAATAGTTTGGCCGAATAGAAGAGCACGTTGGGAGCATCGGCGCCACGGATATACGACCACAGGATCTTCGCGGCGACATTGGGTTCGTATACGAAGCGGCCACTCGCGGTGAAAGAACGTAGGCCTAGTAGAGCGTAATAGCGGATTACCGCCTGGCGCCACTCACCATAAAAACCGCCGTCTACCGTGTCAATGTTACGCGCATCTTCCACACATAGACCTTGGGTCAGAGGGGTCTCCAGCAGATTCCCGCACGACACGAGAGCAACTCGCAGGTGCGGTGCGCCGAGCGCCAGCTCGCGCACCGCCGCCAAACCGGAGGTCTGAGTGGCGTATACAACTACGTCCACATCCACGGTCGGAGTACCGTCTTCAGAGACCGGATCAGTCGTTGGAACCGTGCCACCCTCGCTGCCAGTCTCGGTGGTTGAGACCGTGTCTGCACTCGAGACTGTATCGGTTGTGGTCACACGATGGACCCATCCGGCGTCGGTAAGCGGCTGAACCGTATCGCCCCCGGCGAGTTCAGAGTAATCTGGAGATCCGCAGGCAACTCCAACGGAACAGAGCACCAAGCCCGTGACCAAGATGAGCATCGGGAGCCATACCCTGATCCGGCTCCACTTCTGCAGCCGGCCCTCCCTAAAGTCCGCCCTCGTCACGCAGCCTCCTAATGTCGGTCAGTACAGTAGCCGCGTGCCCCTTTGCGCCCACTTTCCGATAGGCTAACAGAATACGGCCTCCCCTGCCCACGACCACCGTATCCCGCTCGTGAGTGCCGGGAGTACCGTTCTTGAGGGTTCCGTAGGCTTCACCGACAGACCGGTCCTCATCACTCACGAGCATGAACTTGAGATCGTACTTGTCGCGGAACTTCTGCAGTCGAGGAACAGAGTCGACCGACATACCAACGACCGACACGCCCAGAGCCTCAAACTCAGAGAGCAATTGATTGAACTCAATCGCTTCGGCCGTGCATCCCGAGGTCATAGCCCGAGGAAAGAAGTAGATTACCATCGGCCCCGACTCTAATAGAGCCCCCAAACCAACCTCTCCTCCGGTTCCCTGCGCCACGAACAACGGTGCCTCAGCACCAACCGTCAACATGCCGGTTCTCCCCCTTGCTTTTTGGGCGTTTTGGGACAGATCGATCCGTGAGAAGTCTCGTACTTCCTCAGATTCTCGGTTAGCGCTTCCACTATGTGTTTCATATGACTCGGGCTAGTCACTACCCGAGCGACCACTTGGCCGTTCCCGCCCAGAACCATGGCGAAGTCCATAACGAACTCAGATGATGTGTGTTGAACCATCATACTGTTCGCATAAACCCCACCGGCAAGTTGCTCAGGGACCCGCAACTTCAAATCAGTACGTTTATGACCGTTACCGCGATCACCGGGTTCATTCGAAGGACCTTGAGCCGCCACTATCTCTACCTCCTATCAGCTACCGGCGCCCACACCGGCCTGTTTGCTCATCAACTCACCAAACTGTTCGAATAGATACCGGCTGTCGTGCGGCCCAGGACCTGCCTCCGGATGGTACTGAACCGAATACGCTGGGGC
>CAZOJR010000355.1:0-1611 GCA_964580165.1 uncultured Gaiellales bacterium | reverse complement strand
CTCTACCGTTCAGGTGTTCTGGACAAGTTTGGGGTGTCCATCATCGGCGTCCGCCCTGACGCCATCGAACGGGGCGAGGACCGGCTCGCTTTCAAGGAGACTATGACCCGCCTCGGCATCGAGATGCCCCGCAGTGAGATCTGCTATTCGGTAGATGAAGCAGCGACGGTAGCCGCGGAACTCGGCTATCCCGTGGTCATCCGGCCCGCGTACACCATGGGTGGCACCGGCGGCGGCCTCGTATATAACCGCGAAGAACTCCAGATTGTCGTCGAGCGTGGCATCCGGGCCAGTTTGGTGGGTCAAGTGCTGGTGGAGGAGTCGGTGCTCGGCTGGGAGGAGTTGGAGCTCGAGGTAGTTCGAGACGCCAAGAATCAGATGATCACCGTCTGCTTCATTGAAAATGTTGACGCTATGGGAGTGCACACTGGTGACAGCTTCTGCACTGCCCCTATGCTCACCATCTCCCCAGAACTGCAACAAATCTTGCAGAAATATTCGTATGCAATAGTCGAAGCCATCGAGGTGATCGGTGGCACGAACATCCAATTCGCTCACAATCCCCGAAGCGGCCGCGTAGTGGTCATCGAGATCAACCCCCGCACATCCCGCTCGTCCGCGCTGGCCTCAAAAGCGACCGGCTTCCCCATCGCCATGGTGAGTTCCCTCCTGGCCGGCGGCTTGGCCCTCGACGAAATCCCATACTGGCGTGACGGCACCTTGGAGAAATACACACCCTCCGGCGACTACGTGGTCGTCAAGTTCGCGCGCTGGGCTTTTGAGAAGTTCCGCAACGCCCAGGATAAGCTCGGAACCCAGATGCGGGCGGTGGGCGAGGTCATGTCCATCGGCAAGAGCTACAAGGAATCACTCCAGAAGGCCATTCGCTCCCTAGAAACCGGACGTTACGGTCTCGGATTCGCCAGAGATTTCAACACCCGCTCTCTCGAGGATCTCCTGGCTATGCTCAAGGAGCCCACGAGCGAGCGCCACTTCATAATGTACGAAGCCCTGCGCAAGGGGGCTTCCACCAACATTCTCTATGCCCGCACACATATAAAACCCTGGTTCGTCGAGCAGATGCGAGAACTGGTCGAGCTAGAAGAGGAGATCCTTGCCTGGCGTGATGCGGCGGCAGGTGCGGATCGGCACGGCACGGCGCCAGACGGCACCGCGCCGGATAGAACCACCCTGGACAATGCGATACCGGACAACGGCACACCGGATGGTGGCACTGCGTGCGATGGTGACACGGCAGATCGAGAGAGCCAAGTGTCTACAGTGGGCGTCCCGAGATGTCAGATACTCCCCGACGACCTCCTTGTTCGCGCAAAGAAGGACGGCTTTGCCGACGCCTATCTGGCCAAGCTACTTGGCATTCCGGAGGCACAGGTCCGCGAGCAACGCCTGGCGCTTGGCTTCAGGCACGGCTACCATGCCGTCCCCGTTAGTGGAGTCGAAAGCGCCGCCTATTACTACTCCACCTACAACGCTGAAGATACCGTCCCGGTCAGTAACCGCCGTAAGATCATGGTGCTGGGCGGAGGACCCAACCGTATCGGCCAAGGGATCGAGTTCGATTATTGCTGCGTCCACGCCGCTTTTGCTTTG
>CAZOJR010000354.1:0-1614 GCA_964580165.1 uncultured Gaiellales bacterium | reverse complement strand
GGTCGTGTTCTTCTCTGTGGCGGCGTCGGTGACTTTTATGCCGGCTATGCTGGCAGTTTTGGGGCATCGGGTTGACTCTATCCCTGTGATCAGGCTCCACGCCGCGCACGAGGGACGGTTTTCCAAATGGTGGGCCCGCGTTGTGTTGCGACGTCCCTGGGCGTCTATCGTGGGAGCTCTGGTGGTGATTGCTCTGATGGCAGGCCCGGCCGTAACCATGAAGACCCAAATGACATCCGCCACTACGCTTCCGACGGCGGCAGAGTCCCGTCAGGGGATGGAGATCCTGGATACGGAGTTTGACCGGGAGGCATTGTCGCCCATCTCCGTACTACTCACGTGGGAGGGAGACGAGCCTATCGACATGACCCGGGCCGCCGCTCTGTTCATGTATGGACAGGATATCTCCGCGCTCGAGGGCGTAGAGTCGGTGCTTAGCCCCTTCACCCTTACCGGCCTCAGCGACTCCTCGGCTATGGTTGCTCTTTGGACCCAGTTTGAACAGTTGCTCAACGACCCCGACAGCTTCGTTGTGCCCGAGGAAGGCATCACGCTTGAATCAGGCCAGACAATCACGGCTGAGCAATTGGAGCAATTCAAGCAATTGATCAAATCCACGGTAGCCCCTGGGACTGTCCTCTACTACGTGGTTTCTGAGGATCCCCCGGCTTCAGCGGAAGCGCAGGATCTGGTTGAGCGATTGACCGAGTCGGATGTGCCTGCTGGGTATGAGGTGCATGTGGCTGGTGAATCAGCCTACAACTACGACTTTTTCAAAGAGGTGAGCGACTGGTTCCCATGGGTCTTCGTGTGGGTGGTTGTGACCAGTCTGGTGGTATTTCTGATTCTTCTGCGCAGCGTGGTTCTCCCGGTCGTGGTCGTGGTGATCAATCTTCTGACCATCGCGGTGAGTTACGGTTGGTTGGTTTTGCTCTTCCAAGGAGACACCTTTGAGAGGATTCTGCGCATTACCTCGACCGGGGCTATCAGTATCATGATCCCGGTGGTGATCTTGTGTGTTCTCTTTGGGATAACCATGGACTACGCGGTGTTCATGCTTACGCGTATGCACGAGCGCTGGTATCGGTCGGGCGAGAACCGTGAGAGCGTGGTTACCGGACTTGTTCGCACGGCACGGATCATTGTAAGTGCGGCTCTACTCGTTGTTATCGTGACCGGGGCCTTTACGTTCACAAGCATCACGGAAACCAAGATGCTGGGCCTGGGGATAGCTCTCGCAATAATCGTAGACACTTTAGTCATCCGCTTAACACTCTTGCCGGCTGTGATGAGCTATTTGGGCAGCGCCAACTGGTGGTGGCCATCGTTGAAGCGCAAGAGGAATCACCAAGGATGATTCGAAGTGCCGTCTCTAGCCGGGTAGCAGCACTGAGAAAACCGAGCCTTTGCCTTCTTTGCTGGTAACCTCGAGGTGTCCTCCGGCCCTTTCGACCAGGCGCTTGACTATCGACAAACCGAGGCCGCTTCCTTCCAGGTTCCGGGTCTCGGGGCGTTTTTCGCGAAAGAATTCAGTAAAGACCAGATCAAGGTTTTCCCGAGAGATACCGATGCCGGTGTCTTCTACGTCGATGCGTACCCATTCGCCGTCGTGGC
>CAZOJR010000353.1:0-1629 GCA_964580165.1 uncultured Gaiellales bacterium | reverse complement strand
CCGCGACATGAACTGTTCCTCTGGCGGCAACCAGGCGGGAGACACTCTGGCGCCGGATGCCGAGCGTCCCGCTCTGCTCGAAGATGGCATCAGCTACGACCATCTCCCGCTCGGCCTCGACAAGAGCGTGCAGGACAACTCCCGACCTTCCCTTCTTCATATGTGCCGGCACTAGCCACACGTCCAGGGCTCCTGCCTCCCAAAGTGTAGCGATGGTATGAGCAACTACCTCCGCCGAAACATCGTCCAAATTGGTCTGCAACTCCACAACTTTGTCGCTTTGAATGCCTTCTTTATCTTCTGTCAACGGCAAAGCGGCAACGTCTCTAGCTGGCCCGACTAGGGCCCGCAGCACGTTGGGACCGTGCTCCAGCCTCATCGATCCGGCTCCATGGCCAACGGCAGTGACATTCATTGCAGGCAACGGTCCCTGCTGCGCGCCCAACTGCTGCAAAAGTAGAGCACCGGTCGGCGTGGTCAACTCCCGCATCTCAGGACCGCCCACGATCTCATAGCCCTCCAATAACCGGATCGTTGCGGGAGCGGGCACCCCCATGTGTCCATGGGCAATCTCGACAGTGCCTCCTCCAACAGGGATAGTTCCCACCATCACCCGGTCCACATCCAAGGCCTCTACCAGAGCCAAAGTGCCAACAATATCCACGAGCGTATCTACCGCCCCGACTTCGTGAAAATGGATGTGTTCAACCGCACAGCCATGCACCGCCGCCTCGACCGCAGCCAGCTGGCGAACAGCTTCGCCGGCCACCACCTTAACTTGATCCGGCAGAATGGCCCGTTCTATCATCAGTTCCATGTCTGCCAAGTGACGCAACGGAGCCGCTTCCTCGTCCCTCACGACAACCCGGGTACAGGAAACGCCCTTTTCCACATCGCGAGAAATCTCCAAGAGACCCCCGTCTAGCCCCAGAGCGCTCACCGCTTGACGCAGAACCGCTTCCAAACGCCCATCTTCCCGACCGGTATCGAGAAGAGCGGCCAGCAACATATCCCCCGATATCCCCGACCATGGATCGAGATAGAGAATCGTTTGACCCATCTTGGCACTCCTTTTGCTCTTATAGTTGCATTCTCGCATGTCACCCCATACACTGCAGGGCGTACGGTCTTGTGCCCCGGCAACTGGGCAACCCTCGAATTCCGGTGCGAAACAGTGGCGCAGAAGCGACTCGCTGACTACATAGGGCTCACAGTCCGCCGGCTCCGGTCAGACAGGGACTTCACCCTGCAGGCTCTCGCCGACGAATCTGGTGTGTCTAAGAGTTACCTTGGTGATATCGAGAAGGGCCGTAAGAATCCCACAACCGACGTCATCGAGGCCATCGCCGAAGCCTTGGGAGTCCCCGCGCGCGAACTCCTCTATCACGCGGCGCTCGACGACGAAGACCCCTTTTTACAGCCCGAGCAACTCAGTCTGGAAGACGTAGCCGAGGAAGATGCAGAAACGCGGGAACTTACGCACCTTGCGAGAAGAATACGGCCCAGCGACCGCCACTTCCTGCTCGACTTGGCACGGCGTTTGGCGCGTTAGCCACTACCGAACCGCGCGCTAGGCGGCCGCGGCTTCATTTTGAAACTAGTTCTTACCCTCAGCCCCATCCCAACTCG
>CAZOJR010000352.1:0-1645 GCA_964580165.1 uncultured Gaiellales bacterium | reverse complement strand
TCTCCGCGATCTGTTGACACTGCTGGAAGAGCGTTTTCTTCTGCTTAGGGTGCTTCGGGCGGCGTTGGGTACCGGGACTGTGGTGGTCCGCATAGGTAGTGAGCACGAAGCCGCCGTTCTGCAACCCTTTTCAGTGGTGGCGGCGGGTTATGGACTGCCGCAGCGCAGTCTGGGGACGGTCAGCTTGGTGGGGCCGACCAGAATGGATTATGAGATGGCCATCGCAACGGTGCGTGAGACGGCTCAACTGCTTTCTGAGATCGTTGGTGAACGTTACGAATGAGAATTTCTAAGAGATGAAACGCGATTATTACGAAGTGCTCGGTGTTTCCCGAGACGCCGACCTGCAGAAGATCAAAAAGGCCTATCGCAGGCTCGCCCGGGAACTCCACCCGGACGTCAACTGTAACGACCCTGAGTGCGAGGAGAAGTTCAAAGAGGCCACCGAGGCCTACGAAGTGCTCTCCGATCAGGAGAAGCGGGGCCTCTACGATGCATACGGGCATGATGGCCTGCGCCGCGGCGCCGGAGGCGCCGGCGGCTTCGACTTCGACGGTTTCCCCGGCTTTGGAGATCTATTCGAGAACCTCTTCGGAACGTTTGGAGGTGGCGCGTTCGGGGGCGCAGGGCCGTTCGGAAGAACCCAGACCGGCTCGTCCCGGGGAGAAGACCTGGCCGTAGATGTGGAGTTGACGCTGGAAGAAGCCGCTTTTGGGGTGGAGAAGGAGATCACCTTTGAGGCTAACGGCGTTTGCAAGGCCTGCGAGGGTGCGGGGACTGTTGATCCTGCATCCATAAAGACCTGTGCCGAATGCGGCGGCATGGGGAGAGTGCGCACCGTGCGGCGCACCATGCTGGGCCAGTTCATGCAGACCGGGCCTTGCCCGCGCTGCGGCGGCCGGGGGCAGGTGATTGAGTCGCCGTGCAAGGAATGCGGGGGATCGGGTGTTGTCTATGGCGAGCGCAAAGTCAAAGTCCATATCCCGGCGGGCATTGATGCCGGACAGCGTATCCGGGTGACGGGAAGAGGGGCTGCGGGCGCGCGCGGGGCTCAGGCCGGCGATCTGTACGTTCGCGTGCGGGTAATTCCTCATGAGTTCTTTGAGCGGCGCGACGACGACATTATCTGCGCGGTAGAACTCACCATGGTGCAGGCGGCCCTGGGCGCCACTGTTGCAGTTCCTACTCTCGATGGTGAAGAAGAGGTGGTATTCGCTCCTGGTACGCAGCCGGGCGACACGAAGGTGCTGCGCGGCAGGGGGGTGCCTCATCTTCACGGTCACGGCCGCGGAAACCAGGAGATCTTGGTGCGGGTGCTTGTTCCCCGCGATCTCGACGAGCAGCAACGGAGAATCCTTCAAGATTTTGATGACAGCTGCGGGTCCGGTCACTACGGTGACCGTGACGAGGGGGTTCTGCAGAAGCTCCGCAACTGGTTTAACGGCTGATGACGAGGCCGTGCGCCGGTGATCGTGCCGTCGAAAACCGGGGGGTCGATCGGGCGGTTCGTGTGACTCTGCCCGAGGACATGGCGGAGGTGGCCGGAGCTGTACTGATGGAGTGCTGGGGGCCGTTCGCGCAAGAGGTCATACTAACTGCTGCGGAACCGAAGCCGGGTGACCCGGCGGAAATGCGAGCCTGTTGT
>CAZOJR010000351.1:0-1660 GCA_964580165.1 uncultured Gaiellales bacterium | reverse complement strand
AGGGCCCGTGACTTCTACGGATGTCTCTCGGTCGTGCGCGACAGTGACGTGGCCGGGCTATCGGTGCTTGCCGAAGAAGCGCACCGCTACGGGGCTAAGTTGTCTATCGAACTCACACACGCGGGAGCAATAAGCGACCCGGCGCTCCTTGCCGGTCCGGCATTTGCCCCTTCAGTCATTCCCGGCATCCACAACCCCGCTACGACCAAAGAGATCGACCGGGCGGAGATGGATGAAGTCAAACAGCACTGGGTCGACTGCATACGGCGTGTCAAGAAGGCCGGTTTTGACATGGCCATGATCCACGGCGGACACATGAACCTGTTCGCCTCCTTTCTCACCCCCCTTCTCAACCATCGCACGGACGAATATGGGGGAAGCCCGGAGAACCGCATGAGGTTTCCTCTGGAGGTTCTTCAGGCCTGCCGTGAAGAAGCCGGCAAGGACTTCAACCTGGAGATCCGCCTGAGCGGCGATGAACGCGTGCCGGGTGGTGTGAGCCTGGAGGAGCGTATCGCCTTCCTAAACGCCGCTACCCCCTACCTAGATATGGTAATCATCTCCACCGGTGGTTTCATCTTTCCAGAAACCGGTGTGTACATGATGGCGGGTTATCACCTCCCCCACCTGCTCAACGTGGAGACCGCGGCCAAGATCAAGCAGGGAATCACTCTACCTGTGTCCGTGGTCGGAGGCATCACCACTATCGACGAGGCCGAGGAGGTCCTAGCCACCGGCAAGGTCGACATGGTGGCCATGGCCAAAGCACTCATCGCCGACCAGGATCTGGTCACCAAGGCCAAACTGGGCCGAGCCGGGGACATCCGCCCCTGTCTACGGTGCCTGCAGTGCGCCTATGGTGGACTCATAGGTACTCCCCTGCGCTGTTCAGTTAATCCCCAGGCCGGCCGGGAGAGCAAGTACCGGGAGATCCCCCTGGCCCGCAAGAAAAAGAAAGTGCTTGTCATCGGAGGGGGACCCGCCGGCATGACGGCTGCCCGGACGGCCTGCGAGCGCGGTCACGAGGTAACCCTGTGGGAGAAGTCCGATAAGCTGGGTGGCCGTCTCTATGAAGCCTCCGCCTTACCGCAGAAGGATACCTCCCGGGCCTATATCGACTGGGCGGTGCGCTCTACCATGAACTCAGGCGTCAAGATCATCCTGGGTAAAGAAGCCACCCCTGAAGCCATCGTAGCCGAAGCTCCTGATGCGGTCATAGTAGCTGTGGGGGCCGGATTCACAAAACCACCGATCGCAGGGATCGATCTGCCGCATGTCATCACTGCCTCGGAGGCCGATCTTGACCAGAAGCCCGTAGGTGAGAACGTGGTTGTCTGCGGTGGCGGACTCTCCGGATCGGAGTGCGCTCTCGGTCTAGCTATGGCGGGCAAGAAGGTAACGGTGGTCGACATCCTGCCTGAAGAGAGCCTATGTGTGAGTATCGCGATCTTCGCCCGAACCGCCCTCTTCAAGCTCATGCAAGAGGGCGGCATCGAACGGGTCCAGGGCTCGGTGGATGCTATCAGCGCGACCGGTGTTACCGTGACTTCGCCCGACGGCACCAAGACCGACCTACCTGCAGATACGGTGGTCATAGCTTTCGGCCTCCGGCCAGACTCTTCAGTTGTCGAGCCTCTCCTGGACACAATTCCGGAAAGCT
>CAZOJR010000350.1:0-1666 GCA_964580165.1 uncultured Gaiellales bacterium | reverse complement strand
TATGATGGCCGGTAGGTAGCGAGTTGTGTCCAGGCGTTGGGGCGCGGTTTGGATCGCGACGAACGACATGGTGTGATTGTGGAGGTATGTAGGTGAACAAGAGACAAATTCGTGACGGTGTTCACTGGTTGGGTGCCTTGGACTGGAACAGGCGGCTTTTTGATTCGCTTGTACCGCTCCCGGACGGTACTTCATACAATGCCTATCTTGTACAGGGCACCGACAAGGTTGTCTTGCTTGACACGGTCGACCCGCCCAAGGCTCAGACCTTGCTGAGCCAATTGGCGGATGTACCGAAAATCGACTATATCGTCTCTCATCATGCGGAGCAGGACCATTCCGGCTGCCTCGGCGCGGTGCTCGAGCGGTATCCGGACGCGAAAGTGGTGGTTACCCCGCGAGCCAAGGACATGCTTATCGATCACCTGGCCATCCCGCAGGAGGCCTTTTTGACGGTAGCCGATGGCGAGCGGCTGTCTCTTGGAGGCAAGACTCTTCAATTCATCCACACACCCTGGGTCCACTGGCCGGAGACCATGGTTACGTATTTAGAAGAGGAGCGCATCTTGTTCAGCTGCGACTTCTTCGGCTCTCACATTGCTGCTTCCGAGCTGTATGTAACCGACGAGGGCCGCGTTCACGAGGCCGCCAAGCGTTACTTCGCGGAGATCATGATGCCGTTTCGGCCTCAAATCGAGAAAAATCTGCAGAAACTCGAAGGCTACGACATCGAGATGATCGCACCCAGTCACGGGCAGGTATACGACCGACCGGAGTTTATTGTCGACCTGTACAAGGAATGGGTCTCGAGCCCACCGAAGAACTTGGTTGTCGTACCCTATGTCTCCATGCACGGTAGCACGGAGAAGATGGTTGAGCACTTGGCGGCTGCCCTGGTAAGAAATGGGGTGCGTGTGGAGCTCTTCGACATGACCGTCGCCGACACCGGCAAATTGGCCATGGCGCTTCTGGATGCCGGTACCGTAATCGTGGGCACGTGCACCGTTCTTGCCGGGCCACATCCGCTGGCCGCATACGCGACACTGCTGGCAAACGCTCTCAAACCCAAGGTGCAATTTCTTTCGATCGTTGGGTCGTACGGGTGGGGTGGCAGAGCTGTCGAAAGCCTTGCGGGGATGATCCCCAACCTCAAAGTGGAGGTTATCGACCCCGTGCTGTGCAAGGGCTATCCGAAGGACCACGACTTTCGGGCTCTTGAGAGAATGGCGGAGATCATTGCTGAAAAGCACAGAGAGCGGGAATTGGTCTAGCCCGTCATGTCGAATCATAGTAGAGAGACATAGTGAAGATCATCAAAGCACCTGAGGCCGTGGAGAGTGACAACCCAAAGAGGTTGTCTTCCGTGGCCTGGGTAACATATCACCACCAACTATCCGGACGGAGGTTATCTCATGCCTCATGAATACGCGGGCCACTACAGCGCCAAACATCCCGAGGGAACGTCCTGCGATCCCACTGTGGCCGCTGCTCTCAGGCAGAAGGCAGACGGCGACCGGGTGCCCTGCGCGGTGGCCCACGCTCTGGCAACGTCTCTAGGGGTGCCGCCGTCCGAAGTTGGCAAGACCGCGGATCTGCTGGAATACCGCGTTGTCAAGTGCCAGCTTGGTCTATTCGGCTACGCGCCTGAGAAGAGAATCGTCAAGGC
>CAZOJR010000349.1:1251-1667 GCA_964580165.1 uncultured Gaiellales bacterium | reverse complement strand
CACGGTGACGGCTCCACCGGCTGCATCGGCTACGGCGACGCCGGCCAATTCATAGCCCGCGGTAATTCCAGAGATGGTGAATGATACGGATTCACCTTCGGACGCTTTCATGAACCCATCGTCGGTGATGACGGTAGCGGTGCCACCATCATCGGGACTGCTCGCAGTTACCGCGATGTCGAGGTATGCCGGAGTAAGGGTGACATTGTCAATCAAGTACCAGGACATGGAACCAAGGTTGGTGTCTCCGGGAGACGAGCCCTTCTGTCCCACGAGAGCCCTGAGAGACCGATCATCGTCGACCGCTTGAGCGAGTATGCTGAAGCAATGCCCGAGCGAGGCACCGTCCGTAGCCGTCGGCACTACCGTCCCACCGTTGAGACGAGTGAGGTATGGATCACTCGCCCACCCCTGGC
>CAZOJR010000349.1:0-1241 GCA_964580165.1 uncultured Gaiellales bacterium | reverse complement strand
CTCGTTTCTTACGTTGTAGCTTTGAATGGCAAAGGCGGTGGGAGCAGCCACTTTGGTGGCATCATCGAATGTCTTACTCGTAACAAATGAAGAATAGTAGTAGCGGTTAGTCAACTGGGCGAGGGTGTAGGTCTGCCCCGAAGCCCCCTCCGCATACTTGACGGTGGCCGCATCGCTGAGAGCGATACCAGTAGCGTCGCTTGCATAGGCCACGAGATCGGACAGCAGGATGCCTTTGGTCATGACAGCCATCCTGGGGAAGTTGCCGGCATCGGTCCCTGAATAGCGCACAGCCTGATTGCCGGCGAAGCTCTTGACGAAGACGGCTTCCACTCCGACCGCGTCTTTGAACGTCATAGCTATGGGATCGTAAGTCCAGGTACCCAGCGTCTGAATGACACCATCCTTGCCTGTGAATTTGAGGGCGAAACTGCCTTGCGCATTACTGTAACGGTAGGCGTTGTCGGCGCTTAGGAGGCGGGCCGTTCCCCCTGCGGTGGTCACAGCAACATCAACCGACGTGCCCTTGTCTCCGGCAGGCGCAGTGACAGTGAGTTCACCTGCGGAATTGGTGAGAATGGTTGCTGAAGCCGTGCCGAAGGTGACGGCGGTGGCGTCGGCAAGGTTGGTGCCGGTGATGGTGACCGTGTTACCCCCCACCGCGGGGCCGTAACCCGGATACACGTTGGCAATGGTGGGAGAACCAGCGGGAGAGCCGGCCGCGTTCACGGTGACATTCACCGTACCAGTCACAGTATTGTAGTGAGTCTTATCGGTGGGGGTGAAGGTGACCGAGGCGGCATAGGAACCTGCGGCCAGCGGGATAATCGACGGAGTGGTGAAGACAAAGGTGCCGGGCACCGAGGCCGACCCGCCGGAGAGTGTGGACGTGGAAAGAGCCTTGCCCAGGGTAATGGCCGAGGCCGCCGGCCAGGAGGCCACGGTGGGCGCAGCCGGAGCGACGGATTCAGCGCGCACAAGCAGTGTCGCCGCAGCCAACCGGCAGATCTGCTCCTGGGGTGCCAGCATCCCCCCTGCGTTACCCTTGACGATGCCCTTGATAATCGCATAGGCCATCTCGTCCCGCAGGTCGTTACTGACCAAGGATCCATCACCGAAGGCCGCCAGTGCAGCAGCGACCTCCCCTACAGTCATGCTGTTCAAGTCGAAGCCGCGCTCCACCGCCATTTCTCGAGCGATGATGGCGATAGTCTGCTCACGAGTGAGGATCAGATCGGGTC
>CAZOJR010000348.1:0-1673 GCA_964580165.1 uncultured Gaiellales bacterium | reverse complement strand
CTATGGTGACGACGCCATGGCTGCTGTTGCTTTTGCCAAAGAAACGGTGGGGGTGGCGTAACAACCCAGTGCGGCAAGGAGGAAGGCTCATGCCTGAGGAGGTGTGGCCCCGGTTATCGCATGAAGAGAGATCGGAGCGGCGGTGGACCGCGTTCCTCGGGCCTGGGTTTGGGTTTGCGAGTCCGCGGGCCGAGGCTGAATACCGGGCGCGAGCGGTCTGTCTCAAGACCGCCATTCCCGGTAGGACGTACGACATTCTCGACCCGTCTCGTGCAGTGGGGGGATGTCCGGTGACCGTGGGGCCGTATAGGAGAGTTACGACTTGAGAGACGCGGTGATTGTCGCCTGCGAGATGATCGAGGACGAGGTGCGGCTGGCGCTGGAGGCGCTGCCCTCCGATGAGCGTTTGCCGGTAGTCTGGGTGGAGAGCGGACTACACGATCGTCCCGAGCGGCTACGCGAGGCGCTCAAGGACGTCATCGGCAAGCTAGACGAAGGAGCGTGTGCGCGTAGCATCGTCGGCCTTCCCTCTGTTCGCCCGGGACGGGGACCGGCTGCCGGGCGCAGGGAGCAGGTGTTGGTGGATCCGGTGGCAGAGATACTTCTAGCCTTCGGTTTTTGCGGTAATGCCCTGGCAGGTTTGTCGGCGAACCATGTGAGCCTGGTGCTGCCGCGCGCGGACGACTGCATCTCACTTCTTCTCAATTGTGGCTGTGCGCGCGAAGAAGTTCCGAGAAACCCGCGTCACTATTACCTGACACGGGGCTGGTTCAATCACGAGAGTTCTCTGTCGGAGGCCTTTGAAGACTGGGTAGAGCGTTTTGGACTTGAACGGGCAGCTAAGCTACGAGGGACCATGTTCGCCGGGTATGAAAGGGTGAATCTCATCGACACAGAGGCATACGACCTGCGGGAGTGTCTGAAACAAAGCCGCAACTTTGCCAAAGACCTCAATCTGGAACATGGGATTGTGCAAGGCTCTGTTCAGCTGCTCGAGCGGCTCTTTAAGGGCGAATGGGACGGGGAGATTGTCGTTGTGCCGCCCGGGGAGATCGTTAGCCTCGATCATCTCTTTGTGCCTGAAGCCATCGAACGAGGACCGCTGGTGTAGAACGGGCATCATGGAACAGAGTGATAGAGACATGGGAAGGAAGGTAGAAAGACAGTGGATACTCGGGTAGCGAGCGCTAGTCGCGAGGTCATCATCGGAGGAGGTCGCCCCACGGTGCTGATCGGCGAACGGATCAATCCTACCGGCAAGAAACGGTTAGCCGAGGCGTTGCGTGCGGGTGACTTGAGCGTTGCGCGGGAGGAGGCGCTGGCTCAGGTGGTTGCCGGAGCAGACATTCTCGATGTGAACGTGGGTGCTACCGGTGTGGACGAGGTGGACATGCTGCCCCGGGCTGTCGAGGCAGTGGCGGGGGTGGTTGATGCACCCCTATGCATCGATAGCCGCAAGATCGGTGCTTTGAGGGCGGCGCTGGCTGTCTGCCCGGGGCGGCCCATTATCAATTCGGTCACCGGTGAAGAATCATCGCTGGAAGAAGTGCTACCCCTGGTGAAGGAGTACGGGGTACCGGTAATCGGTTTGACTTTGGACGAGAAGGGCATTCCCTCAGACGCTGGAGCCCGAGTCGAGATTGCACATCGCATAGTTGACAGGGCTGAAGCGG
>CAZOJR010000347.1:0-1695 GCA_964580165.1 uncultured Gaiellales bacterium | reverse complement strand
GCAGAGCGGCATTGTGGGATGAAGTCAAGAGCAAGCTCAAAAAGAGCGCTCTGGACCTCTCCGGCGGCCAGCAGCAGCGTCTATGCATTGCCCGGGCCATCGCGGTAGAGCCGGATGTGATACTTATGGATGAGCCCGCCTCTGCTCTTGATCCTATCGCGACCACCCGTATTGAGGATCTGATGCAGGAACTGAAAGAAGAGTATTCGATCATCATTGTTACCCACAACATGCAGCAGGCCGCGCGGGTCTCAGATGAGACCGCGTTTCTCTATACCGAGGTGGACGAGACAACATCTGCGCGTTGGGGGGTGCTGGTAGAGTTCGGAGACACCGGCCAGATCTTCACCAAGCCACAAGACAAGCGGACTGAAGACTACGTGTCAGGCCGCTTCGGATAAGCGGCGCGGAAGGGACGGCGAGGGACATGCGGGACCAATTTCACAGAGAGCTCGATAGTCTGGATCAAGCAATCGTGCGGATGGGGGCGCTGGTCGAGCAAAGCACCCAGATGGCGACCACGGCTCTGATCGAGGGCGACAAAGAGTTGGCACAGAGGGTCCGTGAGGGTGATGATCAGATAGACGCCCTGTTCTTGGACATTGAGACCCGGTCGCTCACCCTATTGGCGCAGCAGGCTCCGGTGGCCGGCGACCTGAGGTTGATTGTAGCCATCCTGCGGGTGGCCAACGACATGGAGCGGTCCGGCGATCTGGCCTATAACATCGCCAAGCTGGCGCAGATCGAGGACTTTCGCCAGCCGGAGCTGAAGCAGGTGCGCGCTCTGGTGGCCGAGATGGGGCACACGGCGGCCAATCTGACAGGTCTGGCCATTGATGCCTGGGCGGCCAAAGACGATGAGTTGGCCGCCGATGTCGCGCTTCAGGACGATGTATTGGATGATCTTCATGCCAGGGTCATCGAGAGGCTGGTCGAGCTAAAAGGCGAGGACAGCCTGGCGTCAGCCATCCGGCTGGCCATGGTCGGCAGGTACTTGGAGCGGATTGGCGATCATGCTGTCAATCTGAGCGAGCGGGTCAGATACTTCGTCACCGGTGACGAAGAGCATCTGAGCTGATCGAGGGCCGTTATGCTCTGCCCAACGCCGGTCTTTCGAAGACGCGGGAGGCATTGCCGGGGGCCGGCTCTTCGGAAAGAAGGGTATCGGACTTGGCCAGCCTGCAGCTTCCCCGTTCGAGTTCCTCCAAGCAATCGAGAAGTTCCGCGGGAGCCATAGGCCTTCCCACGTAGTACCCTTGGGCTCTATCGCAGCCCAACTCCTCCAGCAGGCGCCACTGCTCGCTGGTTTCGAGTCCCTCGGCGGTGACCTGCAGACCCAGCGTGTGGGCCAAGGCGACGAGTGACCGTACTACCTCGGAATCCGTGTTGCCACGGGCAATCCTTGATATGAACGTCCGGTCGATCTTGAGGTCCTGCACGGGGAACGTGGTTAGGTGGAGAAGCGAGGACTGGCCTGTTCCGAAGTCGTCCAGGCATAGGCGTATGCCCAGGGCCTGCAGCTCCCGCATGACTTCCTTGGATCGTAGGGGATCACGGATGAGAGCAGCCTCTGTGATCTCGAAGATCATGCGATCTGAAGGTATGCGCCACTCGGACAGGCGATTCACAACCATGCTTACGAATTCAGGCTCGATCAGTTGCCGGGGCGACAGATTGAGGCTGACCGGCAACCGG
>CAZOJR010000346.1:0-1701 GCA_964580165.1 uncultured Gaiellales bacterium | reverse complement strand
AAGAGGATGGGGAGCCTGCCTTCGCGGAAGCGTTCCTCGCGCTCCTCTCGATCGTTGTAGGCCACCTGGGCTGTGTGCTCCCGCGCCTCAATGCCGGCTATGCCACGGGCGGTCTGCGTGTAGAAACCCGTAAAGAACGAATTGGTGCGGCCTCCCCCTGCCGGCGGACTCGGCACCCGGATGGGGTCGTGGTAAGGCGTCGTGCCTTCGCCCACCTTCCAGATCATGGCCGCAGCGGTGAGCTGGTAGCCGGGGGTTCCGCCGTTCTTTCCCTCCACCACCGGTTCGACCAGTCCGGCTCGGCGAAGTATCTCGAGAAGCTGCCAGATGATTAGCTCCGCGTCAGAAACGGGCAACTTGGCCCCATGGCTCGGGAACGTGTTCGACCGACGCAGATACTGTCCGAAGCCGCTCCGACCGGAGAGGAACAAGTCGCCCCCGGAATCGTCCCGCCGGCGCGAGCGCGCATGCACCACATGGGAGGTCTCGAGCCTCTCCTGCTCGTCGATCGCCCAAGGCGGACACAGGTGCTGGCCGCTTTGCAGCCTGATGCTCTCCTGCGACTCGGCTCGCAGGTACTCGACCTTGATGGCAAGACCACGGCGCATCCAGTCGAGCATGGTACGGGCGATGACGGCACGGGTGGCCGGGCTAGCGGTAACCAGAGCCTGGTGAGCTCCGGCCCATTCCTCCTCGGCGGCACACAGTTCCTCGAGAGACTCGTAATCGATCCTGAGCAGGCCACACTGTTCCAAGTTGGGTAGCGTGATGCGCCAGCCCTTCTGCAGGTCGCGATAGAGCCGGTAGCCGAGCACCTTACGGAGCGCCCCCTGCGTGTTAGCCAGAGCGGCGAACTTGACCGCCGGATCGGCTGCGTACTGCTCCAGCGGCAACCCGAGCGCGTCGAAGACCTTTTGGGGCAACTCGTCGTGACGGATCCCGGGCTCGCCCGCCTCCTCGACTGCCCGGTAGAGTGCCGCGCGCAGGAGGCTCACCTCCACAAAGTCATTGAAGTGGCCAGCCTGCAGCGAGGCATCCTGACGGTTGTCGGTAAAGCTGAGCAGCTTGCGGGCCTCCGGACGCAGGTCGGTATCGGAGCGCAGACTGCGGATGGCCGCTAGACCCAAAATGGTAGTCGCTGTACTCCGTCCCCCCGACCCGAGCTGGCCTAGCTTGGCGAAATCGCCGATGCGCCCCGCGTAAGAGACGCCGCAAGAGAGGCAGAATCCGAACGGGACCGGCAGGAAGTGACAGGCCACCCCGGCATCACCATCACCAGCAGCACCGCCAGCATCATGGGCAGTCGAACCGTTGGCGAATACTCGTACGGGCTGAGGTAGCTTCTTGACCCACTCCTTGCGTACCTTGCGGTTGCCATTAGACGTCTCGAGCCACTCCTCGGGCAAATTGTCGAGAATGGCCTCCGTGTCTTCCGGCCACGGATCCTCGGTGCTGAGGTATAGAAAGCCCGCAGTGCTGTCATCCTCGTGCACCCGCTCCGACACGCTGCGGGGAGTGAAGACCCGGTTGCCATCGAGGCCCTGGGTAGCTCGGACCACGTAATACTCCTGGCCACATTCGCGGCAGAAAGCCAGGGGGAGGAGCACCTTATCTCTGGAACCAGGGACGAATTGTTGAGCATTCGTGGTCAGGTACCGGGTCTCCTCCGATTCGAGAGAGGCGTATACAGCGTCGCCCCGA
>CAZOJR010000345.1:0-1724 GCA_964580165.1 uncultured Gaiellales bacterium | reverse complement strand
AACCGGAAGTCTCTCCGGCCTGGGCGATTCCAAATCCACCAAAAACCAGCAGCAGGGCGATAGCGCAAATGATCACGCCCAAGACGTGCCTTGCCCCGACAAAGATCGATCTCATCCCAACCTCCTAGCCGTCAAAGATCTCCGCCGACCTTCAGGTGATTTCTCGAATCAAGGACAGATTGTAGCCCAACCCGGTTCCGCCCTGCCGCCAAGCGACCACCGGGTTGCTGGTCTGACACATACGGTTCGTCTCGCGAGCGATACGACCAAGACGACGCGGGCGACCGCCCGGCCGGGGCGGTCGCCCGCCAATTCCGCGCAAGTAATCTCTCGGTCGGGGAGCGAGGCTTCTCTCTAGATCTCAAAGCTTCTCTATAGTTGCCTCGACATCCTCAGCGACAAAAGCCAGCTCTTTCCCCAATTCCAGCGACACGGGTGTGGGTAAAAACGACTTGTGTCCAAACAACCCACCACCAGACAGCTCATAGCCCAATACCGCGCCCGTCCGCTCATCGAATTGGAAGTCCTCCACCTTCCCCAGCTCTTTGCCCGCCGTGGTCTGCAAACGAATGCCCCGAATGCTGAGTTCGGTATCCAAGACGCTCTTGATGTCTGGAGCATCGCTGGCCTTCACCACATCACCGGCCGTACCCAACACTACCGCATCTGGACCAATCGCCTGCACTCCCGCCCAAGGAGCCACCTTGGTGCTCTTGAAGAGACCCTCCGCTACAACAAATCCCAAGACCTGCCTGCCCGATTGATCAACCACCAGGTCTTTGACCTTCCCGACCGTCTCCCCGCCTTCCCGTACTGCAACAGTCCGCCCTATCACTTCGCTTGCCTTCTGCACGGTCAACCCCCTTGCTAAGTGAAGATGTGGGTGGTCCCCGTGAGTTCCAGCACGAGGATCACAAGGAGAGCCAGCACGACTAAGGCCAGCAAGTCCAACCAAAGAGGATGGGTTTTCCGTTTGATGAATCTGGGCATGCCCGCCTCCGTCAGCGCCGAAAGAACCCGCTGTCAGCATGTGTGTTTATTCATTGTATACAAGCGGAGGCATTGGGGAAACATCGATTCGATAGATCTTCAGGAAGCGGCGTAGAGGGAGAGAACATGTCAAACCGCCTTGCCGGGGAATCCAGTCCCTACCTGCTTCAGCATGCGGACAACCCCGTTGAATGGTACCCGTGGGGCCAGGAAGCCTTACGGCGGGCCTACGAAGAGGACAAACCCATCTTCTTAAGCATCGGATACTCCGCCTGCCATTGGTGTCACGTGATGGAGCGCGAGTCGTTCACCGACCCAGAGACGGCCGGGTTGCTAAACACGCACTTCGTCAATATCAAGGTCGACCGGGAAGAGAGACCGGATCTGGACGCCGTCTACATGCAGGCGGTAACGGCCATGACAGGGAGAGGAGGCTGGCCCCTCAGCGTCTGGCTTACGCCGGACGGCGCTCCCTTTCACGGTGGAACGTACTTTCCACCTTCACCTCGTGCCGGGATACCGTCTTTTCGGCAGGTGATCGAGGCGCTGGCCGGCATCTGGAACGAACACCGGGCCGACATACAGCGGGCCGCCGCAGACATGCTGGAACAGCTGAGCCTCCAGGTCGAAAGAGAAGGCGGCCTCATGCGCGGCAGGCAGAGTCTCCTCGACGAAGCAACCGAAGCCCTTGTAGCTACTTTCGATCCGGTGAACGGAGGGTGGGGCCGGGCTCC
>CAZOJR010000344.1:0-1727 GCA_964580165.1 uncultured Gaiellales bacterium | reverse complement strand
AGAACAAGCCGGTCGTCTACCTGCCCAAACTGGGTTCCGTCGTGAGCTATCTGCGGCAGGCGACGGCTCCAGGGGATCTGGTTCTCACTCTGGGGGCTGGAGACGTGCATCGAGTCGGCGAGCGCTTTCTGGCTGCAGTCTAGGTTGCGGAGCATCTCATGGCGCTTTCGTCGGAACTCATTCAAGGGCTACGCGCGATCAATGGCATACGGCTGTGGGTGGATGCACCACTGGCTCCGTTCACCACGATTGGTACAGGTGGCAAGGCTGACCTGCTGGTGACCGCGGCCGACACATGCGCGGTGGTGGCTGCGCTCAAGGTTCTCGAGGAGAGAGACTTGCCCTGGGCATGTCTGGGTGCTGGGACCGACCTACTGGTGGCCGACGAGGGATACAGGGGCGCAATAATCAAGCTGGACGATGCTTTTCACTATGTCGAGGATCTGCCGGAGGGCCAGGCGGTTGCCGGGCAAAAGATGGTTACTGTAGGCGCAGGGACGTTGCTGGCTCGTTTTGCCGTTATTGCTGCCGAGGCGGGACTGGAGGGATTGGAATTTGCCTGCGGAATACCCGGATCGGTGGGCGGGGGAGTGGCTACGAATGCCGGAGCTTATGGAAGCTCGATCGGCGAGGTGGTGGAAGAAGTGGAGATGGCCGCGGCTTCCGGGGTTAGGTGGATACGCGCAACGGACCTAGAGTGGAGTTATCGGGCGTGCCGTTTGCCCGTAGGCGCGGTGGTCACCGCGGTCAGGTTTAGACTAATGGCTGGCGATGTGTCTGCCATTCTGGACCGTCATCGTTCGATTCTCAAACAGAGGCGTAGAGCTCAACCCCGGGGTGTACGTACCTTTGGCTGCGCCTTCAAGAATCCCTCGGGGGGAGGAGCGGGCAGGTTAATTGACGCTGCGGGTCTCAAAGGAGTACGCAGGGGCGGTGCCGAAGTATCCAAAGTCCATGCCAACTTCTTGGTGAATCTGGGAGACGCGACTACTGCGGATGTGCTTGCTCTCATGAGCGTGATGCGACAGGAAGTAAAACGCACGTGCAACGTGTCGTTGGAGCCCGAAGTGAGGCTCCTCGGCACCCGGTTCCCGTGGGAGCCGTCAGGCGTCGGTCCGCAGAGATTGCTGGATTTCGATGGATGCCAAGATCCGTGACAGGCGGCGCTCGCTGAACCGTATGCGGGGGCGGCGGAGGGCGGGTCTGGTTATTGTTGTTGTGGTGACGTTTGCGGCCATCGCCATGTTTCTATGGTTGCGTTCGTCCGATGTCTTTGCCGTGAGGAGAATCACTGCGACCGCAACTGAACGCATCAGCGCGCAGGAGATCAGCAGCATTGCTTCCCCTGCTGTGGGAGACAGTCTTCTCAGTCTCTCGACGGGTAGTATCGAAGAGGCGCTTCTCAGTCTGCCTTATGTACGCGAAGCAGAGGTGTACCGTCGTTTTCCGGACACAGTTGATATCCGCTTGGTGGAGTACGAGCCAGTCGCTTGTCTGGAAACCGAAGGTGGAGAGAAGTGGCTGGTTGCCGCAGATGGGCGGGTGTTGGAGAAAGTCGATCCATCGGTAAGTGCAGACCTACCTCTGGTGGTGCCCGCGGGCACGGTTAAACCGGTGCTTGGCGAGAAGGTTTCCGAACCTATCGTGAGCGCACTGGCCGTAGCCACCTTGGTGAAGACAGATAGTGGCGAAAAACTACCGACGGTGGATCGAATTCTGGTCTCGGC
>CAZOJR010000343.1:0-1783 GCA_964580165.1 uncultured Gaiellales bacterium | reverse complement strand
ATGCGCCCACCGAGGAGTCTTTCCGAATTCTGGCCGAGGCAGACCTCCTGCTGTTCGACATCAAGGGGCTCGATCCGGAGCAGCATGAGAAGGACACCGGTGTTAGCAATAAGGTGATCAGAGAAAACCTGGATAAGCTGGCTGACTTGGGCAAGCCGATCATCATCCGTCTGCCGTTGATACCTGGGCATACGGCCGACTGGACTACTCTCGAGGCGGAAGCCGAGATCATCGCGGGTATCCCCTCGGTGGAGAGAGTTGATCTGATTCCCTACCATGACTATTCCAAAGTGAAGTATGAACAGCTGGACAAAGCATACAAACTGGATGAGCCCCTCCTCTCCGAAGAACAAGTGGAAAGGATCAGGCAGATCTTTGCTTCGCGGGGTCTGCCGGCACAGGTGGGCGGTTGACCACGCCAGCCGAGTATGCCCGGCGGAGGGAGAACGATGGGCGATAACAACATCATGGAGTGGGTCTGCCTGAATAACGGCATCTCTATGCCCAGAATTGGGCTGGGCGTGGCCTGCCTGGAGACCGGCGAAGAGGTTGACACGATCATTCCGGCCGCTATTGAGGCGGGCTACCGGTTATTTGACAATGCTCCGCTTTACGGAAACGAGGCCGAGGTGGGTGCCGCGTTGCGGGCGACGGGTGTTCCTCGTGACCAGTTGTTTATCAGCAGCAAGCTGCCCAACTCCAAGCACAAGTATGAAGATGCCCTGAAGGCTTTCGGCGAGAGCTTGAAGCGTTTGGGCACGGACTATCTGGATCTCTACCTGGTTCATTGGCCGGTTCCTGCCTTGGATCTTTTCACCGAGGCCTGGAGGGCGCTCGAAAAGCTCTATGGCGAGGGTTTGGTTCGGGCAATAGGAGTGTCCAACTTCCACGAACATCATCTAAAAAAACTACTGGCCTCCTGCGAAGTCAGGCCCGTGATCAACCAACTGGAGTGTAATCCCTACCTGTCGATTGCGCCCCTTCGCCGGTACTGCCTCTCTGAGGACATCATGCCGGAATCCTGGTTCCCCCTGGGGGGACCGGCGGTGCCGCTCAAAGGAACCGCGCCGGACAAGGTTCTGCTCGAAGACCCTGTTCTGACACAGCTGGCGGAGAAGTATCAGAAGACCCCGGCTCAGATCGTGCTTCGCTGGCACGCGCAGTCAAATATCATCCCGGTGCCGAAGACGTCGAAACCGAAGCGTCTCATCGAGAACATCAGCATCTTCGATTTCTCGATTTCCGGTGAAGACATGATCCTGCTGGATAGCCTTGACTACGGCCGGCGGTGTGGCCCGCATCCCGACGAATGCAACGATCTGTTCTGAGGGTGAGGAGCTAGCCATGGTGAATGCAGAGACAAGAGATCTAGAGGCGAGAATGGCGGTGTTGGAGCGCAAGATTGCGCGCCAAGAAGCGCACACCGCTATTCAGAACATCTTTGGTCACTACGAGACTATCCACACGCCTATGACCATGTACCGGACCCCCGAGGTCTTTGCCTTAACAAGGCCCGACGTATCTATGGAGGTCTCCGATTGGGGACGGTGGATCGGCGCAGAAGCTGTCACCTATCTGTTTGGCACGGTGATGAAGGAGGAGTTGATCGGGACGATGTTCGTTCATACCCTGGCTACTCCGATCATCGAGGTTGCCGGTGACTGCCAGACCGCGCGAGGTATCTGGGCTTCTCCTGGATATGAAACTCAGATTTCCCCCAAGGGTCCCCAGGGTTTCTGGTGCTGGGGCAGCTATTCCGCTGACTTCATCCCCGAGGGCGGCA
>CAZOJR010000342.1:0-1806 GCA_964580165.1 uncultured Gaiellales bacterium | reverse complement strand
CCTCGAGCTGGCTTGCACGCATGACCTCGAACGTCTTCCGGTCCTGCTGACATGCGGTAGGACCATCCACACCCTGCACCGTGTGGAACATATCCCATTCTCTATCGAGTATCTTCTGTATCACTTCTTGGCTAATGGCCATCTCTCCATCTCACTTCTTGGTATAGGTTTTTATTCCACCATCACGTGTAAGCTTCTCAGCGCTTGATTCTCTATCCTGGCCTGCACCTCATGGGCATGGTCAAGCAAGAAATCGCTCTCCGAGTCACTCAGACCCTCAACAGTAAGCTCCGCGATTATGAGAGCGCTGACCTTCTCGACAATCTCTTCTCTGCCCTCAAAGACCTCCGCGGCCGTCCGACCACCGTCCGCGCGACAACCACTCTCGGCACAAAGATCGGCCAGCAGCCGGAAGCATTCCGCGCCAAGCACAGGGAGGTCCTTCATGCCCCGGTGCATCCACTTATAGAAGGGACGATATCTCTTGTTGAGCAAGTAAACAATCGAAATCGCGGCCTCCATGAAGGTGCTCAACGCACAATAGGCCGCCACCAACTCGCCTCGGGCAACGCTCCTATTGTAGTTGTACTGCCCGGTCTGGCCCGCCGAGGCACATCGAGCGGCCAGCTTTTTCAACCGTATGTCTTGTGGATAAAATGCAAGAAGCCCATCACGGAAGGCTGTGAATTCACCCAGGGGATCCGCGAATACCCTCCCATTGGTGGCAGTCGCTAGATATGTCTCCGGCAAAGATCTCCATTCCGCCAGAGTTGAGGGAACGTGGTCGTAGCGGATGAATCTCCGGTAGAAATCCGTGATCTCGAAAACTCCGGTCCGCTTCCCGGCATGGGGACCCTCAATCATCCGTTCGAAACCCTTGAAGCTCTTCGGCAACGCGTCATAGCGCTCTTGAAGGTCCGCTCCAAACTCAGTGTAATCAGCCGACGTCAACCACAGACAGAACCCGGGCCCCCAATCGTGATCCTGGGACAGTTCGTCATCGAACCCGTAGCATTCCGAGCCTTCGCCCACCAAACCGGCCGCTATCCTGTCCTTGGCCGCGTCGCAACACTCGGCCACCAGTTGATGGCCATACTCCTCGTAATACTTCTCGGCAAGTTCCAGACCTTTCATGGCGACAACGGCTACTGCCGCTCCACTCCTTCGCTCTCGTTCATCTTCTCCCGAGACCGGGCCAAGTTCTTGCTGGTCCTGGCCCAATCCGGGTGCTCCCGCCCCAAGACCCTCTCGATAATTGCCAAAGCCTGCGAGTAGTTCTGTTCGGCCCGGCCATAGTCACCGGCCATATAGTTAACGGCAGCCAGGTTGTTGAGCCCGGTCAGATAGAGTACCGACTCTTTCCCCCCAGCCTGTTCATATAGCTCGAGTGTCTCTTGAAAAAACCGCTCAGCCTCTTCGTACCTACCGGCAGCCATGGAGACAGCGGCCAGGTTGTTGATTGTGGTCGCATACACGGCGTTCCGCCTGCCGCTCTTCTGCAGTACGGCCAGCGCCCTTCGATGCAGACTCTCGGCCTCCTCGTATCGTTTGAGGTCCTGATAGACAAGTCCGAGGTTGTTCAACGCGCTCAAGTAGACAAAGTGCTCGGTGCCCAACTCCCTCTCGTATATCTGGATGGCCTCTTTGAATAGCGACTCCGCCTTCGCGTGCTCTCCCTTGAGGCGATAGGTGCCGGCAAGATTGTTGATGCAGGTAGCATAGTCGGCGTTTTCTTTACCACGGATTCCAGCCTCTATTTCCGCGGCTCTGACGAACTCCGCCTCTGAATTCTCGAGTTCTTTGAGC
>CAZOJR010000341.1:0-1822 GCA_964580165.1 uncultured Gaiellales bacterium | reverse complement strand
TACCAAGCAGGCGGGCAGCAATAAAAGCGGCGGTCATGTAACCATAAAGAGTGGTCAAGTGCCATCCGTACGGAAGTGTGCTCTCACCCGGCCGAGTGGCCAGGCCACAGCGGCAAATGAAATCAGTACCCAGCGCGACCGCGGTGATGAATTCCCGACCGCTTGCGCCGCCGATGTACTCACTCATTGCCAAAGCGGTGGGGATAGCAACGACTCCCGGGTGCATGATTGCGTCCTCATGGACGTCGTCGAAATCGAGCGAATGCGCCATAGTCGCGTTCACTTGGGCGGCATTCGGGGTGGGAACCTTGTCTCCCCATCGGAAGATGCGGCTCTGAGGAGCTCCACCCCACTCGAGCACCAGATCCCTAATCTCGGCTACTCCGGCCTCTGATGACCCACCGAGGGCGACACCAAAGAAGTCAAGAACCTGGCACTTGGTTATCTTGACAACCTCGGCCGGAAGATCCGAATACCGGGTGTTTCTAAAGTTATCGACGAAAAGTCTCGTGGCATCGGCTCTCGCATCATCGCGACCGGAATCCACCATGGCATCCTCACTTTCTGTGTGGCATCTCCATCATCGACTTGAAAGTCTCAAGTTTGGCTTCGTACTGCTCGTGGTTGTAGCTACGCGGGTCGAAATTGTCCCATTCCAGCATCAGCACCGGTATGCCGAGTTCCTTTGAGATCGCGTCCCTCAAGATCAGAGCATCTCCCGCAACGTACCTGCATCCAAGGTGATAGTGATTGAGCACACCATCGACCTTAAGCCGCCTACACATGTCCAGGACAATGGCAACCCTCCCGCCGAGCGGTTGGGTCATCGATGCGTGAAGGTGTTGCACAATGACCTCGTAGGGATCCCCGGGGTCGACAATCCCGGATCCAGAGATCATCTTCTCCGAAGAGGCCTGAAAGTCACAGGCCACGATAGCTATACCGGTCCGATTCGCCAGGTGTTCCCATCTCGGATCGGAGTGGTGGTGCGGGAAGATCGCCAGTACACGAGGCGCCCCCTTTGGTGTTGCCCCCACTCCCCTCCGAACTCTATCGAGCATTTCTTCGTATAGAGTGTCGAGAACCTCGACCGTATCCGCAAGCTCCTCTGCCTTGAACGAGATGCATCCAAGGGCCAGCAGCAAGTTCAGGTGGGTAGCGCCGAGAGGCACGGGGTCACTGTGCTGAATCAGATCACTCACTCTGCTCATCGCCCCGTCAAAGGCCCGCCTCGCCTCCAAAACCTCCCACAGCATGTCATCCATTATTCGAAAACCGGTTTCATCTTCGATTCGCCCGCAAGCTGCCCGCATGCTCTTCGCCGCAAGAACCGTAGCCCTAGTCGCGTCGGGATACTCCTCCAATTCCCTGTCCATACAAGTGTCTACAAAGCATGCGGGAATCCCGTAGGATTCCGCGATCAGCTCATTGACCTTCGGACTGGTTTCGCAGACAAACCCGGATGTGACCGTCAGGTTCGGCTTCGGGATCATGTCTAGACTGATTATCCCGACCCTGCTCTTGACCATGCCACAATGCGCGACTGCGCCACTCCTCAGCCACTGCTTTTCCGCGGCCTCAAGAACGGGCGCATACTTGCCGAACAGACAACCCAAAACAACCATGAAAGTCGCGTTCGGGTTTATCAATCCCACTTCTGTCGAGTTCTTCATGATTGCCGACCCGATGAAGTCCATTCCCGGCAGCATGCAGGCGTGTACTATGCGCTCCCTGCCGTCATCCCTCATCAGCACAATATTGCAGAGGTCTTTTACGAAGATGCCCATGAGCTTCCGGACGCCCCGCAACTCCATGTCGTAGT
>CAZOJR010000340.1:0-1835 GCA_964580165.1 uncultured Gaiellales bacterium | reverse complement strand
ACGAAGCATCTGTATCAAGTCGGGTGGAGACGGCCCATTGGTGACGTCATGAGCCACAACAACGCCACGTATGTAGCCGGGGAAACGTTCGAATATCTCGGGCGCGATGCTGTAACTAAAATATTGCATGAAGCAGACCTACCTGGATCGTGCGCACTATCTTGGGCGCGATTCTACCCGATAGCAGACGGTTGCGATGAATCTTCGCGTAACCGCGCGGAGTTCAGAGCGTCGACGAACCACCCCCGGCCTTGGTGCTAGGGATGGTTTGCTCCGGTATCGCTGTTTCACACCCGCGCTTGCCGCCGGGGAGGCGGCTGGGGTAGGCTTTGATAATGGTTTGACGAAGCGACCGGAAACTCCGCAAAGAGCGGAGTGCCGACAGTGAAGGAGTAGGTACATGCGCATCGATGTGCCCTGGGGTACGGGGACGACCCCGGTGGAGCTCGACAGCCGCCGGGTGGCAGGTGTTCTCGGCGCCAATGTGGAGATAGCCTCCGATCCAGATGGAGTACTGCGCACGGCGATTTCCCGGTCGGGAGACGGTTTCGCGGAGTTCCTGGCCCACGCGGACTCACCGATGCTGGTGGTCGTAAATGATGCTACCCGGCCCACTCCGTCGGCCGATGTGCTGCGAGTATTGAGGCCCGGTCTCGAGGAGTGGCTGCGGCTACCAGGCAGAGAACTCGCTTTCGCCATTGCCACGGGAACTCACAGGGCTGCACTGCCTCAAGAGGTGGAGCACCTGTTTGGCGCCGACTTGGCGCGAGCTCACGCCGGGCGAATATTCAGCCATGACTCCAAGGATCGGGAGCATCTGGTCCATGTCGGACGGACCCCACGCGGCACAGAGTTGTGGGTGAACCGATTGTTGGCCGATGCCAAGAGCGTGATTCTGATCAATTCGGTGGAACCACACTACTTTGCCGGCTACACGGGAGGACGGAAGTCTTTGTTTCCCGGATTGGCTGCCTACGAGACTGTGTGGGCAAATCACAAACTGTCGATGGAGGCCGGTTCTGAACTCCTGATCCTGGCCGGCAACCCTGTGCATGAAGATCTTGAAGACGCGATGGCGATAGGCACCAAGGGTAAGGAGATATTCTCCATCCAGCTGGTGCTTGACAAGAATCATCGCGTGGGATTTGCTGCGGCGGGAACTCTCGAAGACACTTTCGGCCGGGCCGTGAAGGTGGCCGACAGGCAATTTGTTCTTGAGATAGACCGCCGGTTCGAGGTGGTGGTCTCTGTTGCACCCCATCCCATGGACTGCAACTTATATCAAACCAATAAGGCCATCCAGAGCGGGGCTCTTGCCGTCAAGGATGGTGGTGTGCTCATCGTGGTGTCCGAGTGTCCGTTTGGCCTGGGAGAGAACCAGACCCTATTTGACACGTTGGCGGCGGCGGGATCACCCGCCGAGGCGTTGGAGCATGTTAGCGCTGAGGAGTACAAGCTGGGAGTACAGCAGGCCGCTCGTATTGCGGCGATCCTCGAGCGAGCATCCATCTACGCGGTCACATCGCTGAGAGATGAAGACATACGGGCCATCTTCATGACGCCTTTTGCCAATGTACAGACGGCCGTGGATGCTGCTCTGTCCAAGCAGGGCGATGAGGCGCAAGTACTCTTTTTGATGGAGGCGAGCATCACCGTACCCAGGGTCCGAAACGCAAGCTCAGATCCAGTGCGGTGATAGGCTAGAGTAGTGGCCGCAACGGTGGCATTTTTCTTGAAATGCCCCTATCGTTTGGGTATTATGCGACTTCGCCTCCGCGCGGGATTTCGCGTGTGGGGGGGTGCCCGAGTGGCCAAAGGGAGCAGACTGTAAATCT
>CAZOJR010000339.1:0-1836 GCA_964580165.1 uncultured Gaiellales bacterium | reverse complement strand
AGAAGCCGGTGCCTGCTCGAAGTCGTGACCGGGCGTGAGCTACGTTCGGGAGGCTCTCGGTGTATGGGGATGGTGACATGCTAGATGGCGGAATGAACGTGCATAAGGTCAATATAGGACTGGGCAGCTCGCTGTGAGGAGAAGTGCAGGGCGCGTTGTTGCAGTCCGGTGGGTTCGCGTTTCAGATCCAGCTCAAGCAGTATGGCCTCGGCAAGCATCTCTGGATGGTCAACGGGCACCAAGGTGCCGAAGCTGCCCGTTCCGAGGTCAGTGGCGTTGAGAATCTCTCTCGGACCGCTGGGGCAATCTGTGGACACGACCGGTAGTCCACAGGCCATAGCCTCCACCAGGGCATTTGGGAAGCCTTCCCATGCCGAGGACAGCACATAGAGATGACAGCGTGCCATGTACGCGTAGGGATTCGGG
Source organism: uncultured Gaiellales bacterium (assembly GCA_964580165.1). Lineage (GTDB taxonomy): Bacteria > Actinomycetota > Thermoleophilia > RBG-16-64-13 > RBG-16-64-13 > RBG-16-64-13. The sequence goes on along the minus strand of CAZOJR010000339.1, from coordinate 1,410 downwards.
CAAAACCCGGGAAGGCAAACACAGTCGTCCAGTCCAAGTTGCCGCACGAGCGACTCCAGCTGGCTCCGTTCCTCACCCTCGCCCAGAATGAGCGCACGGAGAGGACGTTGCCGGCGGGCAATTGAAACTGCTTGTATCAATGTATCGAAACGCTTCTGGGCGGTCAGCCTTCCCACCGATACAAGTATGGGCGGTCCCGCGTCGTCAAACCACGGGTGCATAACCGGTTCATCCATCAATGAAAACACTTCATCGTCGACTGTGGGGTTGTGTATCACTCTAACCACCGAAGCGGGAACGCCTACGTTGCGCACAAGGTCCTCGGCAACACCGCGGGAAACGGCGACAACTGCGTCGGCGTGTGGATAGAAAACCTTCGCCAGAGCTGGAAGAAAGCGGTTGCGGAATGCAAATGTGGACTCGGAGCAGTCAATGCTCAGAGTGTTCGCCTCTCTTATGATCAGCCGGGGTTTTCTTACTGTTAACGCGCACGCCCAGATCGCCGGCAGGTTCGCGTGAGCCAGTGTGGAGATCAGAACATCTGGTTTGGTGTCATTTAGGTAGTTCACAAGCCGTGGAACGCTGGCGAGGAGCCGCCGGCAGCGAAGATTGACCAACCGAATGCTGGGAGGCAGCCCCTCTGCATTCGGGCCACCAGCCACAGCCATTACCAGGTCCACTCTCAACCCCGCGTGGTTGAAGGCCAATGCGAGCCGTCTGAACATCTTCTCCGCTCCTCCCGCGCCCATCGTTGGGCAGAACAGCGCGACGTGTTTGGGCCCGGCGGCGGTTCGGGGCGTGATGTTCTCTGTCGTCTCAGGCGTAGTGTTGATTCCCGTGTCCATATTTCCGTGTGTATGTTCTAACTGCCGATTCTATCTTCTCAAAGCTCGAATGCCTGTCGATGTCTGATATCGACACTTCCACTGGTATGCTGTACCGGTTATGAATGACACATGTTCATTCATTTTCCATCACCGCGTGGCCGCCGGAGGCTCAAGGCCGGACGGGTGTTGCCGATTAGCAGTAGGGGGACGAGAACCAAGAGAGTGACATGGGGCAGGGCCCAAAGCCGCCTTCACGGGCCGCAGAGAGGATAGTAGACTCTAAAAAATGAAGACAACTCTTACTCCACGTGGCGACGAGATAGGTATCCAGCCGTCTGAGTTTCTCCGCACGATACGGGAACGGTTCTTGGTCATACTCGTGACGGTGATCTTGGCAGTGGGTTTGACGTTGATCTTCTCCCTGTGGCAAACGCCCATGTACCGGGCGAGTGCAGAGATTGTACGGCAGACAGCCGCCCTGGATCAGACACTGTTTGGAACCAGCGTGTTTCAATTCGAAGACGCTCAGCGTCAACTGCAGACCGGCGCGAATCTGGTGAAGATAAAGGCAGTCGGTCGTATG
>CAZOJR010000338.1:0-1841 GCA_964580165.1 uncultured Gaiellales bacterium | reverse complement strand
CTTCTGAGACCGACTCATACAACGGATATCCATGTAGAGTAAGCACCAGCGGTACCCCAAATCGATCTGCCACACCCCGAAGATAGGGTACCGAATAGACCTCTTGGGCATTCAGGACATCCCAGGACCTGGGGCCAGGTTTGCCGGATCCGTCGATACCCGCGAGCTCCAGTCCTTTGAGCGCACGCGCCAACTCTCTGGCGGTGACTGAGGCCAGCAGCCGCGACCGGGTTTCGGCCGCGTACATCATGCCCCACCCACTCCGCATCCGGTTGAGAGCACCCGCCGGCCAGATCAATCCGGCCTTGCGGATAGGGGCGGGCACCGTGGCTCCCAAGTACAGTGCCCGGGCATCGTGGCCGAGTTCCTCCAGTCCGCGGATCAGCATATCGATATGCGTGCTGGTGCCCCCGATCTGGCCGGGATCACGCATGGTCGGCAACAGTATTCTCACAGCTCGACCGTCCGGCCCGAGCGGATCAAGGCCTGCTCGACCAATCCGGATATCTCCTCTACCCGGTGATCCCAGGTATTCTGGGCGGCCAGGGCCACGCGGGCGGTCCTCTGGTCCGGCCCATCGCCGGCGATAGCCGCTCTTACCAGCGCGGGGTAGTCTTTGGGCCCATCCGCCAACCCAATGACACCGGCGAAGCGGCTGAGTTCCGGCAGCCCTCCCACGACCACGGGTACTCCCGCGGCGAGATACTCGAAGAGCTTCAGGGGAAAGATGTTGCGCGTAAGTTCATTGGCTCTGTAGGGAACCAGAGCGACGGACAGACCTTTGAGGTAGGCAGGTAGATCTCCGCGTGCTTTCTCGCCCAGAAGATGGATGTTGGAATGCCGACGCAATCTCGCTTCATCGATCTGACCGGCTTTTATAGGGCCGATCAGTATGATATGCCAGGACGTGTCGGCTCGCGCCAGAGTCTCTAGAGCCTCTACATCGAGCCGGGAATCATGCATTCCTACCACACCCAGCCGGGGAACTGGGATGGCGGCAAGGTCGCCGGGGAGAGCAAGGCCGGAATCGAGAGCTTGATTGAATATCTCCACGTCGGCTGCGTTGAATACCGTGTACGCGTAGGGATTGAGCTTCTCGCGCGAGCGCCGAAGGTTCTCGGAGGTCGTAATCACCAAGTCAGCCCTGCGGGTGAGTTCGTCATCATATGCTCTGACTACATCGGGCGAAACAAAGCCAGGGAACGCCGAGTGCTCATCGACGCAGTGATACACAACAATGGAGGGGCGACGCCCCCCGGACAGTGACACGGAGATCGCCGGCGCAGCCAAATTACGCACCGCAGACGGATCTCCCAGGCTGTTTAGAAGCACCACCGACGCCGGCAGATAGGTCCAGAAAATATACTCTTCGTCGAAGTAGAGCCGGTTCATGGCCCAACGGATATAACGAGCCAAGACGCTCTGATTCGCCCTGTTGATACCCGGTCTCATATTGCCGAAGGGAAGCAGGGGCGGAGGAGTGAGGACCCACAGCCCGGCGTCCACCCGGCGAAGACGGGGGACCGCGGCGGTCCAGCGCGACCAGCGCGAAGGAACCTTGAGGGGCGCCAGCATGGTCACGGGCTCTTCCACATAGAGCACGCGATTGGTCTGGGCCAGCCGGTGCATGATCTGCTGCTTGCTGGTCCACATGGCATTCCAGTCCAGCGAAGAAATGCAGACTATGTCTCTTCCGCGAAGCATGCGACCCTCGTTTCCTCGATTAGGATAGTCCGCTCCGCGCGGCCAGACACCGTTCGTAGGCCCGCAGGGTTCGGGCGGCCGTCTCTTCCACGCTGAAGTGGGCACGCACGCGTCGGGCGCCGGCGGCGCCACCGGCG
>CAZOJR010000337.1:0-1845 GCA_964580165.1 uncultured Gaiellales bacterium | reverse complement strand
CGACGATGACACCAAACAGACAGTGCGCGACACGGTGAACTTCGCTCTCAAACACCACATCGACACGGTGATGCTCAACATCCTCACTCCACTGCCGGGCACGCCGCAGTTCCGGCAGATGGAGGAACAAGGGCGCATATTCGACAAACGTTGGCACCTGTACGACGCCCATCATGTGGTGTTTACACCCAAACAGATGACACCGTATGAGTTGCAGAGCGAGGTTGTGCGCGGCTACATGCGCTTCTATTCAAAGCGTCAGTGGTTGAAATTGCTGGTCACCTTCCGCTTCACAAAGCTGCTCTTCCACAGCTGGGGGATATGGATCGTTCGCAGTTGGCGAAAGGATGCGCGCAACAGAGCGTTTATGGCGGGGCTTAAGCGATTGCCCCGTCAGCGTTCGTGGCATATGGCCAATGGCACCGGCATGGAAAACATCGGTCTTTAGGACTCGTTCCAAGTAAAGCTTCGCCGCAAGGGACGCAACGAGCGAGGGCGTGGTAAGGACGCAGACGGTGCGAACGGGAGCGCCTCGCGCAAGCGGCACCAAGCGGTACCGAGCAGTGCGGTGTTCAAATCCTTTTCAATTCCTTTGGTCGGAATTGATATGCTGGACCGCGAGCCAGAACAGATACAAAGGGAACGGGCACAAAAACCGGCGGCGAAGCAAAGGGGTGTCAGGTGACCGAGGGGAATAGCGGGTGTTCGCTCACAAGAACGAAGCGAGGCGCGCTTCTTCTGGGATTGGCACTGATGTCGTATGTGGTCATCACCGGCATGGCCATCTCGTTGGTGCCCATTGTCGCCCCCGAGATGGAGGATCGCTTCGGGCTTTCCGCCTCAGAGATCGGGCTTCTCACCTCAATGCTCATGTTGAGTACCTCGCTTGGAGCCGTCCCCATGGGGTTGGCCGGCGCTCGCTGGGGAGGACGGGTGTTGGTTGTCTCGGGCTGCATATTTATCATCGGATTGGTTCTTTTCGCGGTCTCATCCTCCTATCCGTGGTTTCTGGCCGCTCGTCTGCTTCAGGGAATAGGGGCCAGCGCGGCTCCGCCTCTGGCCACTTCACTAATGGCTCAGACCGTTGACCGCCGCTATCAGAGCTGGACTCTGGGTTCGATGGCCTGTGGCCAAGGTTTGGGCGTACTCATTGCCCTTCTCATCATGCCGAGCATCCAGGCCGCAGCCGGTTACCGGGTCGTCTTTTTAGCCACCGCCGGAGTCGCGGCGGCACTCGTGTTGCTCTCACTCGGCCGCTGGGAACTGCGGTCCCGTCCCCGGCCAGGTACGGCCAGCACCTCGTGGGCCGATCTCTTGCGCACGCTCGGCTCCGTCGCGCTCAACTACAAACTTCTATTGCTCATTCTTGTCAATATCGGCGCTCTGGGACTTTTCGTCGGGATACTGACCTGGACTCCCTCATTTCTTCATGATCAGAGAGGCGCCAGCGTGGCGGTCGCCGCTTACCTGACGGCCGGCCTGGGACTGGCGCAGTTGCTCGGCGCTCCGATGGGGGCGACTTTGATGGAGCGCCTGGGCAAGGGGTTCGTCATGGCAGGGGGGATGTTTATCATGCTGATAGCGACCGCTCTTATACCCTTTGCTCCAGGTGTGGTCAGCGTCTTTGTCTGTGTGGTGATCACCGGGCTCTTCACCTTGGCTATGCTACCGACGATACTTGGGTCGATACCGGACGTGGTTTCGCGTTCTGACCAGATTGGGCCGGCTACAGGCTATATGTATACGGTGAATGTGGTGGCCACCATGTTTGCCCCCTGGTTCTTTGGAGTTCTCCTGGACAACTACGGCAGTGGGGAAGGGGAGGTGGGCTATACGCTCGGATAC
>CAZOJR010000336.1:0-1865 GCA_964580165.1 uncultured Gaiellales bacterium | reverse complement strand
AATATAGGTGACCACTGGTCACTAGTCAAGTAGTGAGGATTCCCGAAATTACTGAAACCTTCGAAGAAAAGATGAACGTGAATAGGCAGAACACAATGCCCGAATGCAAACATCGACAGCACTCGAGCATCAGCATCATCAGAGTCCGCGGCGGCAGCGGCAGCACTGGCCGCAGAGCCGCTGAGAGCTTCAGGTTTGCCATCCGAGAAACGGCCAGAAGCGGGTCCGGGGCAAACCCGGGACTCGGATTGTGCCCCGGGCTTGCCAGTTGCGACGGGGCCTGGGGCGGCCCCGGGGAATCTTCGCTACCTGAGAGCCTCCACTATGGCCGTCGTGTTAGCCTTCATCATGTCGATGTAGGTGGGCGCCGGTCCATCGGTATCGGTCAACGAATGACTGTAGAGCTCGGTCACCACTTCGATACCGGTTTCCGATGCCACCTGCTCGGCCAGTTGTGGACTTGATCCGGTCTCCAGAAAGATCGCTCGAACTCCCTTCTCGCGGATGAGAGCAACCAACTCCGCAAGCTGCTGAGCCGACGGCGAGGCATTCGAACTCACGCTAGGGATGATAGTGCCCACGATCTGAAAACCATATCTGTCGGCAAAGTAGCCGAGACTTTCGTGATTGGTGACAAGCAGACGCGCGGCCGAAGGTATCTCAGATACCTGTTGCTCAATCCATGTGTCCAGCTCGTCCAGAGACTCTATGTAGGCGGCCGCATTTGCCTCATAGATTGAAGCGTTAGCCGGATCAGCTTCTCCCAGACCATCGCGGATATTCTCCACATACTTCATCACCAAGGTTGGATCAAGCCAGAAATGGGGGTCACCCTCATGATGATGATGCTCGCCGGTCTCCGATGCTTCGGAGTCAGACTCGTGAGTCTCCTCCCCTTCCTTGGGTGTGCGGCTCTCAAGCCCGGTCGAAGCCACAATCACACGGGCCTGTTCACCAATGGTCTCCACCGTTTCCTCCAGAAACGGTTCAAGGTCCGCACCGTTCATAATGAGCACATCGCACCCGGCCACACGAGCGGCATCTGCAGGGGTGAGCTCAAAGCCGTGAGGATCGGCTCCCACGGGCATGAGAGACTCGACATCCATCCTATCGCCTGCCACGTTGCCCGCAATGTCGGCAAGGAAGCTCTCTACTGCTATCACCGTGAGAGACGCTCCGTCCTCTCCCTCTGATGGCTCTTGCGCGACAGAGGAGTCTCCGCAGCCTGCGCTTAGAATCGCCATCCACGTGAGGAGCAGGGCCACAAGCAACGGAACAACGACGACTCCTCGTCTGGATCTCAGCTTGAGCATGAATCTTCCCCTTTCTCATCTTTGCCGGCGGTACGGATCTGAGAGCGACTGCAGGCAGCACAGGTGCCGAGAAGCTCCAAAAAGTGTTCTTCCACGTGAAAACCGGTCTGGCTCATAGCCATAGGGACAATCTCCGAGACGTTGCACCCGGAGAACTCAGCTACCCGCCCGCAACTCACACACACGACATGATGGCCGTCTCGGAGATCCGCGGGAGCGAATCCCTCACAACCACCCAGCGTATGTATGCGCCGGATCACCTTCAACCGTTCCAGGATCTCGATGGTGCGGTAGACGGTCGGCAGGCCCAACTCCGGACAACGCTTTCGCGCTTCGCCGTACACTTCTGCAGCAGTAACGCGGTTCCGGGTGCCGGCCATGACCTCGAGCACCGCCCGGCGCTGTCGTGTCTGCTTGAACCCGTGACGTGACAGCAGCAACGCAGTGGCCTCTATATCCAACCCCGCTTCCTCCCCACGCCTTACTTAGTTAACGGTGCGACCGATCTAAATGAAAATGATTTCTATTTAGCGCTGCCAGTCTAACAGGGCT
>CAZOJR010000335.1:0-1907 GCA_964580165.1 uncultured Gaiellales bacterium | reverse complement strand
GGCCAGGGTCCACTGGGGTCATTTCGCAAGTCCTCCCGACTCATTCAACGACATGCCAAAGCATGAAGCACCATTTCGTGGCAGCGAGCGACTACACAAACCGGTAAACTCAAGATGTGCAACCAGCGTATCCCGGCAGACACCACGGTAACATAGACAGTCACCTTTGCCGGCGCCGGGAACCACCCGATCGAAGCAGGAGAACCGATGGTCGCAGAGAGCAGTAACGCTGGCACAGTTACCGTGGAGATGTTTCCGGTGAGACCGGGCGACTCCGTTATAACGGTGGCCGTGCTGGATGGCATGACGTTGAATGACCTCGTCGAGAACCTGAACCTCCCGGCAGACAGAGAGGGCGTAATCGTCAATGGGGTCTGCGTCAGACCCCATTACCGGTTGCAGCACGGTGACCGCGTACGGGTCATCCGTTTCATATCGGGTGGTTGACAGGGGACCGCTCAAGTCAGCCGAGTTCCTCCACAAGAAACTCCAGTCCGTACTTCTTGAGCGTCTCTGGCAACGGCTTGCCCGTTTCGACGTCCCAGCCCATTTGCTCGTAGTAGTTGTCTCTGATGGCATCCCAGTGCTCCCGGATGCCAATGCCGGTTACCGGTCCATCGACCGGAGTCGAGCTGTATCTCACCGACGGTGCTTCCATCTCTTTGGTGAGACCATGGCGGAAGTTGAACATCCGCATCAGATTCACTATCCGTAGTCCCATCTCCTTCGCGCTCTCTATATCCCAACTCCAACCGGTGACCGCGTTGATGCAGTCCAGGGTGAGGGGAAGACTCGGCGTGCAGAGACGGCATATGCCGAAGGAATCCTCGACATTCCGTCCCCCGTTGAGTTTGGCGTTCATGGTGGACATGGCCATCGGGTCAAAACGATCCTTGACCGGCTCCAGATTCAGATTCTTAGGCGTAAAGAGATGCCCGCTCGTCTCGATGGTCCCGGTATTGGAGAGACACGTATCGATGAATTCTGACCAGTGGCCGCGGTGATCATGACCCCGAGGAGTGGCCCCTTTCATCGTGTAGACACAACAGTCCTGGGCCTCTCCACCAACTCTCTCGGCCGACCGTTTCGTCCCCTCCGCGAAAAAGTCGCCACAGCCATCGCGATTAGCGATCTTCGTGAGCATGGTGGCAACCGCCTCGGAGTCGCCCCATTTCATTTCGATACCGTCAAAATCGTCTTTGGTGAGGTAACCCTTCTCGTAACACTCCATCAACCAGGCCATCAGATAGCCCGACTCATTGACATCGAAGCCCAACCGGTCGACCAAGTTGCAGAGATAGAAGGTATCGGCCGGATCGGTCATGCCGATCAGGGGTCCCATTTCGGCCGTTCCTTCGTACTCGGGCTCTTCGCCGACGAAACCGGCATACCGGCCTTCTGGCAACTCCGCGATGCGGCAGTGAGCTATCGAGCAGGCCCAGCAGGCAGAAGGTTTGGACTTCGTGAAATGCTCGCGCATGTACTCCGGGGTGTACTTATTCCCCTCGGGAAAGACATTGGTTGTGTAGTTACGCATCGGGACAGCGCCCAAGGACGCCAGGGGACCAATTCCAGCATTGGTGCCATATTTCACCAGGCCCGGATCCACCTGTTTGGTGAATTCGGCCAGCTCCTTCGCTTTGACCCCTAGGGTAACGGGGTCCACTACCCGTGGCTTCACGTCGCCTTTGACCGCCGATAGGCATTTGATCCTTTTCGAGCCCATGACGGCGCCGACACCGTTATGAGCCGCTACGTGGCCCCGGTCGCCGGCGATGGCCGAGAAACGCACAAGGTGTTCGCCGGCGGGCCCGATGCTATAGACGGTGCATCTGCCTTTGGTCTCTGCCTTGACAGCGTCTTCGGTCTCCCAGGTATCCTTACCAAGCAGGTGCTCCGCGTCGAGG
>CAZOJR010000334.1:0-1923 GCA_964580165.1 uncultured Gaiellales bacterium | reverse complement strand
AACGATAAAACCGGCATCCTCAAACGTCTCTTTTGCTCCAGGAATGGCGAGGACACCTCCCCACATCCACTCGCCCTCGTGCAGCTCGACTTGGGGCTGCATGTAAAGGCGCTCAAGCTCAGCAAAAACCTGCTCTAAGTTGAGCCTGTTCTCGGCCAGAATGAACACTGAGTGATCCACGGCCACGAGACCTACCTTGGCCTGGCCCTCCGTCTGCACCTGTACGTCAACGGAGTCACCGGGGCCAGCCTCATCGGTACTGAACGACGCGCTCACTTCCTGTGGGTAGTCACCCGACACGTCGAATGGAAGCGAGTCCGCAGCGATCTCACTGCTCGGCAGAATCTGGTAGACAAGCAGACGGGCCGACGGCACCATGGCCGGGGTAACCCGGAAGGAGATATTGTCGAAAGTCGCGCTCGTAAATACCACCCGGCCCCGCGAGACGACCTCATAATAGAAATTGCCCCCCTCAGTGGTGGAAGCCACGGAGAAACTGGCTGTATCGCCCACAGTGAGATCCAAATCGCCGGTTTGTTGTGCGTGAATGAAACTGCTAGAAGGAGAGTAGGCCGCCGCCACCTCTTTGCCGGCCCACGAGTTACCCGAGGTCGCTGAAATCGACATGCTCACAGCGTCCTCAGGTGGTGTAAAACGCGCCAGGGCAGTGCCTCGATTCGTCGCCACTTTCCGGATCTCACGTCCAGCTTCAGAGTAGTCCTCGGTCAGATAGTAGACCTCCAGCACAACCTCGGCTTCGACCGGATCTCCGCCAGGAGTATCGGTCACCACTAGTACGCCAAACGGCAATGTAGGCTTAAAGACAGTGCTTTCCGCGATCAGCTGAATATTGACGGGTGATTCAGCCACTGTGATCAACTCGGTGGTGGTCTGCTCGTATCCCGTGACCTCTTCGGTCACGGTGACGTCGAGTCGGACATTCCCCAACCCTCCCGCCTCAGGAACGCCGGCCACATAGCCGGCAGGCTTGATGGTGAAGTCACCTTCGCCGTCGACTTGAGCCGCGTAGGTAGCGTATTCCTCCCACTCCCCCACATAGCGGTATGCCGTCACTTCCACCTCACCTGAGACAGGCAATCCGTAGCTGTATTCCGCGGCAACGTGGCCGGCAATCGCCTCGTCGACAAGGAACCAGTCCTTCGTCAACTCAACCTTCACCTCATACTTGGGCAGAACGTACTCCTCAACTCGAACATCAATCTCGGTAGAGCTGTCGCCGGCGACAGCGCTCAGCTTCCACACCCCCAGGTTTGGTTCGGTGGAGAGTGGAAGCTCAAAGGTCACCGTCCCGTATTCGTCAGTGGTCACAATCTGTTTGAAGATCTTGATGCCTTTGGCGTCTTGAAACTCCACTGTGGCCTCAGTGCTAACAGGTTTTAGATCCGAATCCAATGCGACAAGCCGCGCCATGATGGTCTGGCCGGGTTTGTAAATAGGCTTGTCGGTTTCGAGGAAAAGGAGAGTCCCGGCCTGAATCTGCACCGGGGTGGTCTCGGCGAAACCTGCCCCGCTGACCTTCACCTCGTAATCTCCGGGAGACGCGTCAGGCAGTTCGAAGGCCACCGTGCCGGCACCGTCTATCTCGGCCGACCCTGAGGCAATCGCGTTGCCACCGTCAAGCACCTGGACGCTCACCAGGTTGTACGCCGGATCTTCACCGTGAGTGAGCGTAAAAGCGAATGAGGCGGTCTCCCCAGACCGAAGCACGCTGGGCACAAGCGCCACGTACCCGTCCACTTGGTCGTATGTCCGGGTAGCAGTCGATCCGTCGGTTGCCGGCACTGATTCCTCGCACCCCAGAACGAACACAGCCAGGAATACTACCGCGATGAATAGGACCAGGAGTCTCGAACGACTCATGACGCACCTCCCCTATCTTGGATAGGGGCTGAGACGAATCAA
>CAZOJR010000333.1:0-1927 GCA_964580165.1 uncultured Gaiellales bacterium | reverse complement strand
GGCGTGGCCGCGTTCGTACCGTTGGCGGTGAACCTTGTTGCCGCGCCGCACCTCGAGAATAACCTCGGCTCCGGCCGCGTCCGCCTCCCTGAGAAAGTGCAGCAAGAGTGCCGCAGCAACCCCGCGACGCCGGTCATCCGGCGCTACGGCAATGTCGAGCACATGCCATGCATCGGGGTACCGGCGAGCGACCATGAAGCCAACAATCCCCCTGCCGGGCAGCATCGCCACTCGTCTCCAGCCCAGCTGCTGCACCAGCTCGTCACGAAGCATATCCGGTGTCCACGGAGAGGCAAACGACGACGCCTCGATCGCGATCACGGCCGGGAGATCCTCAATCCGCATTTCCTTCACAACTACCCGCGGTATCATCGCGGCCGCCCGTTATCATGACCGCCCCCTCGTCCGCCGGTGACGGCCCAAGGGTCCTTCATCTTGGTGATATGGACATCGGCGTCTGGACAGCGCACATATATAGGCTTGACTGTTTCCGGCGTGCCCACATCACCGACCCCCGCCCCCTTCGGCCCCGTCAATCCGGATCTCTCCCTATTTGTCTGGTCCAGAGCCCTCACCAGCCACGGCCCCAGCCGCCATCCTTCCGGATACTCACCCGGTTCCTCCAGCCGCTGTTGCCCCAAGACCAGCCTCTCAGACTCAAGCAGTGCCACCGAAAAGACCAAACCGGCAGGTAGGTCGCCAACCAGCTCGCTCTTTTCACCGGTAATGACTACCTGCCTGTTTGCCTGAGAAGGCGCCCCGGTTACTAAGGATCCCAAGATCTCCCGGTCGCAGACGGCGAAAGGAGCTGACCGTACCCACCGCACTCCTGCACGATCCTCCGATTCCCCAGCTCCACCACCGGCCGACCTAGCATAAACACCGTAAAAAACCTGTCCCCGGCGCGCGTCCACAATGGGAACAATCATGTCAGGCAATCCCGCAGCGAACCTAGGATCCTCAATGACGGCAGCCGCCGCGCCCGCAGCCAGAGCCCCCAGACTGCTCACTCCGATCACGGGTCTCGCAAGCGCCAGACCGAGCGCTCGCGCTGTGGCCACCGCAATCCTCACACCGGTGAACGTACCTGGTCCCGTCCCCACCACGACGGCGCTCAAATCATCAGGGGAAGCCCCCAACCAGCGGAGCATCTCGTCCACCAAGCGCAGCAAAGATCTGGCCTGCCCCCGGCCGTCTGCCTCGGTCCTACGAGCCAAAACTTCCCAGATATCTCCACCCGCCCGGTTGCTTTCCAGCGCCGGACAGAGCTGTAGGATTGCCGCTCCACACATGCCAGTTGAGCCGTCCAGAGTGAGAACAAGGCCCTCAGACATCTTCATCCGCCTCGATCCAGCGCGCACGGGCCTCATCCGACTCAGCGACTATCGTGAGTGAACGTTCATGTAATGACTCGTGGTCTAGGTTCACTGTCCACACTGGCTCGCCAAGACGGTCCTCGCCGGCCTCCGGCCACTCCACCAGCGTAACCGCCTTGCCGTCCACATACTCCTCCAAGGCCACGGCGTCAGCGTCGCCGACCTCCTCAATCCTGTAGAGATCAAGGTGCCGAACGGTTACACGACCTGCGTAGATGTTGGCAATTGTGAATGAGGGGCTGCGGACCGCGTCCGTCACACCCAGAGCCCGGGCAATGGCACGAACAAACGTGGTCTTGCCCGCTCCCAGCGGTCCCCGGAGAAACACTAAGTCTCCAGGCCTCAGCAAGTGCGCGAACTTCCGCCCGATCCGCTCCAGTCGCTCCAGCCGGACCCCCTGGAGACATAGAACCACGTGCCCACCCTCTACCACAGAGGCAGTTGCTCCACTTTCGGTTCCGTCCTCCGCCCGACCACTGTGGAGGCCGCCCGGGCCACCCCGGTAGATGCACCGGTTTGCATGCCGGCATCGACCCCTGATTCCATATTGT
>CAZOJR010000332.1:0-1955 GCA_964580165.1 uncultured Gaiellales bacterium | reverse complement strand
AGGAGGACTTGGCAGCCATCTTAGGCTGAGTTCTGCCAAATCCTAGGCTGAACACCACCGGATCACCGGTGAACGACAGCGGATGAAGTGGAAACCGTCGGATGACCGGCGCCGAACAAGAGAGTTCGCGGGATCGAAAGAGCGTCTCGCGAACTCTCTTGTTACATGGGCCTTGCTACATAACGATCTTGTTGAGCGGATATTCGACGATCCCCTGCGCCCCGGCCTCCTTCAGGCGGGGGATGATAACCCGCACTACTGGCTCGTCGATGATGGTGTTCACGGCCAACCACTCGTCGTCGCTCAAAGATGAGATCGTCGGCCGGCGAAGGGCCGGAAGAACGTTGAGCACCGCCTCCAGATCATCACGCCGTACGTTCAGCATCAATCCCACCTTGCCCAGCGCGGCAATAGCCCCCTGTAGCAACATGGAGATATCCTCCAACTTGCGCCGCTTCTCAAGGTCTTCCCAAGAATCCAGGTTAGCGATGAGTTGAGTGTTCGATTCGAGAACCGTCTCGACAATGCGCAGCTTGTTGGCGCGCAGCGAACTGCCGGTTTCTGTGACTTCGACTATGGCATCCGCCAGTTCGGGCGGTTTCACCTCTGTCGCTCCCCAACTGAACTCCACCTTGGCGCTCACACCCTTCTCAGCCAAGTAACGCTTCGTAGTAGCGACAAGCTCGGTAGCGATGATCTTGCCCTGCAGGTCGCCTACGCTTTGCACGGGGGAAGCTTCCGGAACGGCCAGCACCCAGCGTACCTTGCCGAAGCTTTGTTTTGCGTATACAAGATCGCTCACAGCGTGCACGGACGCGCCATTCTCTTGGACCCAATCGAGCCCGGTGATTCCCGCGTCAAGAATGCCGTTTTCGACATACCGAGCCATCTCCTGAGCCCGGATTAACAGGCACTCAATCTCAGAGTCGTCGATGACCGGGAAGTACGAACGGCTTGTTGTGGTCATGTTATAACCCGCCCGCCGGAACAAGTCGATGGTGGCACTCTCCAAGCTGCCTTTCGGGATGCCCAGTTTGAGGATCATGGTGGACTCTCTCTGCCGAATTGTATTGAATATGACCGCCGGGTCCCCGGCGACTCACACTGTCCGCACGGATCATCTAATAGAACCATAGACGCAGAACCCGTCTGGACAAAAGCGCCGAGATTATAACCCGACCGCTAGACTGCAAACCATTGTGCCGGAGGCATTGTGCCAAAAAAGTTACATTTGTCCGGCCGGCCAGCACCCAACAACGGATGCCATTCACCGTTTTCGCTCCCCGCTCTTTTGTAGCATTCTTCGCCGGGCATGTGATATACAAGGCCGTGTGATTCCTCCGAACCGTGGGTGGCACCAGGGACTTCGGACTCCGGAGGGGATGTCTCGGACGGAAGGTCTATGCCGTAAGCCGTCAGCGGCATCGTCCACAAGGACGTAGTTGTCTTGGTCGAGCCACGTGGCTGGCCGCTTGTTGTGCCAGCTGCTTGGTATGCCTGTCAGGCGCTACGACGGTAGATAAAGGAGGACAGCATGAAGGTCGGCCTCATGGGGTTCGGCAGAGCAGGACGGTCGGTGGCCAGGATCTTGCTCGAGTCAAAGGAGACCAACCTGCAATGGGTGATCCGACGATGGAGCGTACTCGAACACCGTTCCGTACCTGAATTCCTGGGCATACAGTCCGATGAGCCAGGCATCATCTATCGCAGCGAGGAGTTCACGGCAGACCAACTCCTCGCAGCCCACCCGGTCGATTTCATCATCGACTTCTCCTCCGACAGCGGGCTCGACTACTACGGTCAAGCTGCGGCCAAGCGAGGAATCGGCATAGTATCGGCGGTCTCTCAGTATTCTGTGGAGCAGATGATCGCGCTCGAGAGACTGGCGGAGCACACGGTGGTGATGCATTCGCCCAACATCACGCTGGGTATCAACTTCCTCATGATCGCCGCCA
>CAZOJR010000331.1:0-1990 GCA_964580165.1 uncultured Gaiellales bacterium | reverse complement strand
CCCAGCCCGAAGACCCCCGAGTAAGGAGTACTTGCTGTTGGATGACCAGCCGGCCAGAACAACGCCGTATACGGCAAGAGATCCCATCGCCAGAAACAGCACCATACCGGCGTCGAAGCTAACGATCACATAGTCAAAGCGATGGCCGAAGAAGTTCGGCTCGCCACCTACCGGTCCGAAGGGCAGCACGGCCATGATCAGAAACGCGGGGATAAAGGCAATGTAGGGGGCCAGCTTGAAGACCGGCTTATCCGCACGCACCGGGATCACATCCTCTTTGGAGATAAGCTTGAAGATATCGCCGAACGACTGCAGTGAGCCCCAAGGCCCCAGGTAGGTGGGACCTACCCGTCCCTGGAAGAAGCCGGCGAACTTGCGCTCGAAATAGATGGCAAACGCTACGATCAAGATGATCAGAACCGGCATCAAAATCGTCTTGATGATGAGGAATACGAGCTGGGCCACCGGATCGCTCATCGATCACAATCTCCCAACACGACATCCACGCTGGCAAAGATGGCCACCACGTCTGCGACGGTCTCCCCTTCGATCAAAGCCGGCACTGCCTGGCCGTGATAGAAACTGGGAGTGGTAAAACGAACGCGGGCGGGCTTCGCGCCGCCCTCCGACCGTATGTAGACGCCCATCTCGCCTTTGGGCGCCTCGGTGGCTCTGTAGACCTCTCCTTTCGGCACCTGTGGCCCGTGGAAAACCTGGTAGAAGTCCTGGATCATGGCGGCAGGATCACGCAACACGTCTCTCTTGAGCGGCAAGGAGTGCCCCACATCCCGGGCCAAGAACGGCCCATCGGGCAGGTTATCCAAACACTGCCGGATGATCTTGCATGACTCCCGGATCTCTGTCATGCGGACAAGAAAACGATCGTAGACATCGGCGTTGTACTCCACCGCTACCTCAAAATCAACTTCGGGGTAGGCTGCGTAAGGTTCGTCTTTACGAAGATCGCGGGCGATCCCGGCCGCACGCAGGCTTGGTCCGGTAACCCGCCAAGCGTAGCAGTCCTCGGAGGTGAAAATGCCCACACCCTTGGCCCGCTTGTAATAGATACGGTTGTGTTTGATGATGCGCTCGTATTCGGCCACCCGTTTGGGCAAGAAGTCGAGGACTTTGCGACACCGATGATCGAAACCGTCCGGCAGATCCTTTGCCACCCCGCCGATGCGCCCAAAAGAATGCGTGAGCCGCGCCCCTGTGAGCATTTCCAGGAGATCCAGCACGTACTCGCGGTCCCGGAAGCAGATGCAGAAGAAAGTCTGGGTGCCCAAATCCATGATGTGCGTGCCCAGCCAGAGAATATGATTTGCCAGCCGGCACAACTCGGCGGTAATAGTCCGGATATAGCGCCCCCGCGGCGGCACCTCGATTCCCATTAACTTCTCGGCCGCCTCGCAGAACCCGTGGTTCATACAGAAAGAGCTGTTGTAATCGAGGCGGTCCGTCATCGGGATAATCTGATGGTATGTGCGGTGTTCGCAGAGCTTCTCCACGCCACGGTGCAGGTTCCCGATCTCTGGCCGCGCCGCCACGATGATCTCGCCGTCGAGATCGAGCTCAACCCGGTACACCCCATGAGTTGAGGGGTGCTGCGGACCCATGCTTATGGTCATGATGTCGCCCGTGGCTTCCAGATGTTGCCGCGTGCGGGCCTTGCGTTCGCGAAGCTCGTTTAGCGTAGGCCGATCGACCGAACGCTCGCCGTCTCCGCCTAAATCGTGCGTGACCATCGTAGGATTCGAGCCTTGTGCGCCGCGAGCTGTGCTCATCTATATCTTGCCCCGCAAGTCGGTACGGATGCGGCCACCGACAGTGCCCTGCAATGGGAAGTCCTTCCGTAGCGGGAAGCCCACGAAATCATCGGTAGTGAGAAGGCGGCGCAAATCGGGATGACCTTCGAATACGATGCCGAACATCTCCCAGGCCTCGCGCTCATCGAACTCTGCCGACGGCCAGAGACCGGTGACAGTGGGAA
>CAZOJR010000330.1:0-2006 GCA_964580165.1 uncultured Gaiellales bacterium | reverse complement strand
CGGCTCGGATCATCGGCTGTCAACAGATAGAGTATGGCGGTCGACAGCGCACGGGCGCCAGATGCAGTGCGCACTGCGCCCTGCGCCCGGTAGGTTTCTCGAAAGTAACCTCCCTCTTGATGTGGCTTCAGATCAAGTCTTGCGGCCAATTC
Organism: uncultured Gaiellales bacterium; assembly: GCA_964580165.1. Lineage (GTDB taxonomy): Bacteria > Actinomycetota > Thermoleophilia > RBG-16-64-13 > RBG-16-64-13 > RBG-16-64-13. The sequence goes on along the minus strand of CAZOJR010000330.1, from coordinate 1,854 downwards.
TTCCGCCGGAAGCTCCGCAAGATGCCCAGATCCTCGGTCAGAGGCAAAACCGCTGGCGATTATCGCGCTGGGACCCGAATCCGTGGGCCCGGACTTCATCGCTCTTCCGGTACCACAGAGTTGCGGAGGTAACCAACTCCGTCGATCTCAACCTCTACTTCATCTCCAGGTTTGAGCTCGCCCACGCCGGAGGGGGTCCCCAGCATGATGAGGTCACCTCTGTTGAGAGTCATGGCCTGGCTTACGATGGATATGATGATATAAGGATCGCGGATCATGTCGTTCACCTGGGCTTCCTGCAGCAACTCACCGTTCACCCGAGTGCGGATCCAAGCCTCTGAGCTAGGGGCCTCTGTCTCCAGATAGGGGCCCGCCACGGCGAAAGTGTCGTATCCCTTAGCCCGCCACCACTGCTTGTCTTGGGCTTGCTGGTCTCGCTCGGTCACATCGTTGGCGCAGGTCCAGCCAAGCACGGCACTCGCAGCCTCTTCGGGCGTAGCCCGGCGGATATCGCGAGAGATCACAACTGCCAGTTCCCCTTCGTATTCCACCCTGGTGGCATCGAATGGATAGACAATCGTATCCCTGTGGCCGATTAGGCTGGAAGAAGGTTTGAAGAATAGGAGGGGCCGCGGTGTCTCTCTAAGCCTCTGCTCGTCAGCCTGCACTCCGGAATTCCGCACGGCCATCTCTCTGATGTGTTCCCTAAAGTTCCAGCCGACTCCTAGAATCTTTCCGGGAGAGATCGGCGGAAGTAACCGGACCTCATCCTCCCCCACCGTCGCTCCTGCGAGGTTTGCCGGAGCTTCGATCAAGTAGCCGCCGCACGTGACGGTGGCCCGGCAAATCTCACTTTGATACTCGATTCTAGCCAGCTTCATCGTCCCTCCCCGCCGCTCCTAGCAGCAACCCGTATGAAATGGAGTCGAGCAATGCCTGCCATGAAGCCTCCACAACATTGGCCCCGACCCCGACGCTGCCCCAGCTGTCACGCCCGTCTGAAGAATCGATGAGCACCCTTGTTGTCGCCGCGGTCCCCCTGTCTTCGTCGAGGATACGCACGCTGTAGTTGACCAGATGGATATCGTGCACCTCTGGGAATTTCCGCTCAATAGCCATGCGCAGTGCCTTGTCGAGAGCATTGACGGGTCCGTTTCCCTCCGCCGTCTCCACATACCGATTGCCACCCACGTGCACCTTCACCGTAGCCTCGTTCACAGTCTCCCCGTCCTCGCGCTTCTCCACGATTATCCGGAAGCTTTCCAAGCGGAACAACTCCACCTTCTGGCCCAGCTCAGCACGCAATAACAGGTCGAACGACGCATCGGCCGCCTCGTAGTGGTATCCGGCGTGTTCTCTTTCTTTCACCCGCTTCAAAAGCCGGTCGGCCAGCTCCTTCTCTTCATGGAGCGGGTATCCCAAGACTCTCAACCGTTGCTTGATGGTTGCCCGGCCCGATAGCTCCGACACCAGTACATGGGGCGTGTTACCCACCAAAGCCGGATCGATGTGTTCAAAGGTGCTCGGATCGCGCTCGACGGCCGCTATATGCATCCCACCCTTGTGGGCGAAGGCATTGTGGCCCACATACGGCTGATGAGGATCGGGGGCGATGTTGCAGAGTTCCGCCACGAAACGAGCCGTGTCGGTGAGCTTGGCCAGATCACCGTCAGATACGCAGTCCATCCCCATTTTGAGCTTGATTGCGGGAATAATCGAGCAGAGATCGGCATTGCCGCAGCGCTCCCCATAACCGTTGATGGTCCCCTGAACCATGTCGGCCCCACACTCGACGGCAACAAGAGAGTTGGCCACCGCGCAACCGGCGTCGTTGTGGGCGTGTATCCCCACCCT
>CAZOJR010000329.1:0-2007 GCA_964580165.1 uncultured Gaiellales bacterium | reverse complement strand
GCGCAGAAGACGAGCGCCGAGCGGCGCCTGTTTCGAGGCTTCTTCGTCGATCTTTCAAGTATGCGGACATAAAGAGAGGCCCAGTCGCTCCGTATGTCCACGGAGGGTGCGTTCTTCTCATAACGCGCGCGCAACGTGTCCTTTTCTTCGTCCCTTCCCCAGGTGTCTCTTCTCATTCCGGCACCTCGAGTTCCTGTCGCAACCGTTCTCGAGCCCGAAAGAGATGGGTCTTGGCCGTACCCTCGGAGACTTTCATGGCTTCCGCCACCTGCTGAAGGGTGAAGCCGGCAACGTAGTGAAGGGAAGCCGCGGTTCGCTGGCGGCGTGGAAGAACGCGAAGAGCCGAGAGAAACTCGGACTCGACATGCCACGGCTCCTGCTCATGCTGCTCTGTAGCTCCCATCATCCGTTCGATCAGCCTTGCGGCACGTGCGACTGCGCGCTTATAGTCTCTGCACTTGTAGATGGCAACCCGGTAGAGCCAAGCCACCGGGTCGTCATACCCGGACACCCGATCCCACTTCAGATACAACTGAAAGAAGGCCTCTTGGGCTGCGTCAGCGGCAGCCTCCCGGTCAAGGACAATGAAGCTGAGACTCCTGACCAAGGACTCGTAATGCCCATGAAAAATATCTTCGATAGTCGCGACTGTGCCTGTATCACTTGCGCAACGCTTGGCCGGCTCCCTTACGCTGGTCGTCTGTCACTCCTCCCCAGCTCTCCCCTCCTTGCTCTTGCGTCATCCCACTCTACTTGTACACTCGCTCGAAGGGTAGAAAAGGTTGACATGCGACCTGGGCCCTCGCCAGCTGCCCGGATGGGGGAGATGTGGCCTGTTACACAGCTTGGCAGGCGCAGCCGCCACCCGGCGGAGTGATGGCTCCTTCCGGACACTCACGAACGCAGTGGAGACATCCCCGGCAATCATCCGGCCGTACGATGTGAACATGCCGGTGGAAACTGGGGCCGCGCACCTCGAGCACAGCGCTGGTACAGGCTTCGGCGCAGGCGCCGCAGGCAGTGCACTTTGAAGTATTCACCTCGATATACATAGTCGAATGCCGCCGCCTCGCTCTTGATATGGTCATCTATCCACTCCTTTTCGAGCCGTACCTGGATTGCGCCCCTTAAGCACCCGGGCGGTCTTCTTGAATTCGGGGAGCAAGATCTCTCTGAACGCCCGCTTGACGAACAAAGACAAATGTCACCAGCGCTCCGAGGATGAGAACGACGCCCGCCACCATCAGAGCCACGTGCATTCCGGAAACGAATGCTTCCTTCACTGCCATGGAGACTGCCTCGTATCCTCCGCTCCCGGACAGATCGGCCCCTACCTGGCTCAAACCATGGCCGGCCTGCACGAGGATGTCTTCTTTCACAGAAGCCGGTAGCCCCAGGCCCTCGATGAGTCCGCCCAGTTTTCCGGTGAGAATATGTGTGACGATGGCCCCAAGAAGCGCGATACCAAGCACGCCCCCAACTTCCCGGCCGGCGTTGGTGGTGGCAGAAGCCATCCCAGCCCTCTCCGGAGGCACGCTGTTCATGACAGCAGCGGTCATCGGGGTCATGACAATGGACATACCGAAGCCGGCCAGCGCGAGAACGTACCAGAGATCCGCATAAGGCGTCGCGACCTCGACGCGTGCGAACAGGAAGAGACTCAACCCGCTAACGGCTAGCTGTAATGAGATGGCCGGTCCATCGGCGTATAACGTGGATTGACCGCAGAGAGAGCCACACACCGAGAGGAACCGGCCATCTCATTATGACTAGGCCCGGCTGCCATGGAGGTGTGATCGGCCTCAGGGCAATTGCGAGGCCTCATCGGCAGTAATGAGGTCAAACGCTGCTACCTGGCAGAGAATCTCGCGCTGGAGCGAGGCGCGTGCGAGGGCAAGCCCCGGGCGAGACAGCGCCCACCCGGTTTGGCCCTGTAGGGCCGCTTTGAAGGGTTTTTCGGAGAACTCCAGGTGAGCGCTCGCCTTGGCGGCTTTGGCGGAATCCCCG
>CAZOJR010000328.1:0-2022 GCA_964580165.1 uncultured Gaiellales bacterium | reverse complement strand
CTCTGCCGCCGAGATAGAGGCCCGGTTGGCTGCGGGTGAGAAGGCGGCCATCCGCTTCCGTGTGCCCGAGGGAGAGGTGACATTCGACGATCTTGTCCACGGCCCGATTACCTTCTCGGCGGATGTGATAGGCGACTTCATCATCAAACGTACTGATGGCGGTTTCTCATACAACTTCGCAGTGGTGGTCGATGATGCAGCCATGGAGATCACCCACGTGATCCGCGGTGAGGACCACGTCACCAACACCGCTCGTCAGCTGATGCTGTTTGCGGCTCTCGGCAAGCCGGCTCCGCGTTTTGGCCATCATTCGCTGATTCTTGCTCCGGATGGTGGCAAACTCTCCAAACGTCACGGTGCCACGTCAATAGGTGACTTCCGCAGCCTGGGCTATCTGCCCGCTGCGATGGTCAACTACCTGGCTCTATTAAGCTGGCATCCGGCTGACGAGCGGGAGAAGTTCAGCCTCAAGGAGCTGATAGAGGAGTTTGAGATGGGCCGCGTCTCGAAGAGTCCGGCCATCTTCGATCTGCAGAAGCTGACTTGGCTGAATGGCTTATACATCCGGGAGCTGGATCCTGCCGATCTCTATTCCCTGATTGCTCCCTATCTGACGAAGGCCGGCATCGAGTTGGCGCCAGTACAGCGCGAGGTGGTTACGGAGGCTGTCCAACCCAACTTGGGTGTGCTACAAGACGCGCCGCGCTTCGCGGCGGCCTTCGTACAAGAAGTCGATCCCACAGCCGGCGTGCTCGCCGGAAGCCTGCTGTCGCCAGGAGCCGGTGTCTTGTTCGAGTTGGCTCGGGGAATCGTTGCCGAAATGGCGGGAGAGTACCTGACCGCGACGGAGGCCCGCGATCTTTTGCGTAAGATTGTCGAAGTGGCCAAGGAGCGGGGGATGAAGGGCAAATCTATCTATCATCCGCTGCGGGTGGCGTTGAGCGGCCGGGAGGAGGGACCGGACCTCTTCTATTTCGTGGGGGGCCTGGGTAGGAGTACCATTCTTGCTCGTTTGGAGGCCGCGGCGGCGTTTGTCTCCGCGCAAAGCGAGTCCGGAGTTGCGGAGTGACCGTGGTCTGTATGTCCGAGGAGAAGGAGTAGACCGGCAGTGCGTCTTTATGACTCTTTGAGCCAGGAGAAGAAGGAGTTCGTCCCGCGGGACGAAGGCCGCGTAACCATGTACTTCTGTGGGCCCACTGTCTACAACTACGTGCACGTTGGCAATGCCCGTCCGTACGTTGTCTCCATGGTGGCCAAGCGGTACTTCCAGTCGCTCGGCTACGAAGTGACTCTGGTGGAGAACATCACCGATATCGACGACCGTATCATTCTGAAGGGGATCAATGAGGGCAGGCCCGCCTCGGAAGTCGCAGCGGAATTCGCGCAGGCGTATCGCGAGGATACCAACCGGCTGGGGCTCGGACGTCCTGATGTGGAGCCGCTTGCCACGGAGCATATCCAGGAGATCATCGACTTGATTGCGGGACTCGTGAAAGAAGGGCATGCTTATCAATCGGGTTCCGATGTGTACTTCTCAGTGAGCAGCTTCCCCGAATACGGCAAACTCTCAAAACAGCAAGTGGCCGAGATGCGTCACGGGGCACGTATTCGAGTGGGGGAGGACAAGGCAGATCCTCTGGACTTCGTGCTCTGGAAGGGAGCCAAGCCTGGAGAACCATTTTGGGACAGTCCTTGGGGTCCGGGAAGACCGGGGTGGCACATCGAGTGTTCGGCGATGAGCATAAAGTATTTGGGCCCGGGTTTCGACATTCACGGGGGAGGCCGCGATCTCATCTTTCCACATCACGAGAACGAGATTGCCCAAGCGGAAGGCGCGCTGAACAAGCCGTTCGTCCGCTTCTGGGTACACAATGGGATGCTCAATCTGAGTGATGAGAAAATGTCTAAGAGCCTGGGCAATACCCTGGCCCTCCGGGACATTCTCGATAAACACCGACCCGAAGCGCTCATTGCGGTCTTTCTGGGTAGTCATTATCGAAGTCCCATGGAATTCACGCCGGA
>CAZOJR010000327.1:0-2027 GCA_964580165.1 uncultured Gaiellales bacterium | reverse complement strand
ACGAGACCCTCGGGCGCGTGGGCCCCACCGAGGCCCGCAGGCTGGTGCGAAAGTTGCGCAAGCAGGAGGTGGCGTGATGAGCGCCGCCGTTTCTAAAGAGACCCGTGCTGCCAAGATTGACGCAGCACTCGCGGCGGCGGCCGACAAGAACGCCTATCTCGCCGATGACGCAAAGACAGAAATCCGTATCTGCGCCGGCACCGCCTGCCATGCATCCGGACGGGTTTCGCTGCGAAAAGCGGTCGACAAGGCTCTCGCCGAGCGAGGCCTCACCGAGACCGTCAAGGTTGTTGAAACCGGCTGCCACGGCTTCTGCCAGCAGGGACCCATCATCGTCATCCGGCCCAAAGGAATCTTCTATCCCCGGCTGAGGCCCGAGGATATCGACGAGATCATCGAGACCAGCGTGATCGGCGACGGCATCGTCGGGCACCTGCTGTACAGACACCCCCAGACGGACGAACCTCTGGCTCTGGAGGAGGATATCCCCTTCTACGCGCTTCAGAAGCGGGTCGTGCTCAGTTTGAACGGTAAGATCGATCCTTTTTCCCTGGACGACTACCTTGCACATGGCGGTTACTCGGCGCTGGCGACAGTACTCAAAGAAGCCGATCCCCTGAGTGTGATAAAGGAGATTGAAAAGAGCGGCCTGCGCGGGCGCGGTGGAGCCGGGTTCCCGACTGCCCAGAAGTGGCGTACCTGCCGGGCCAATCCCGGTGAGAAGCACTACGTGATCTGCAACGCCGACGAAGGCGACCCCGGCGCCTTCATGGACCGTTCGGTCCTCGAAGGGAATCCCCACAGTGTCATCGAGGGGATGGCCATCGCCGCCTACGCGATCGGAGCGGACAATGGGCCCGTGGAGGGCTATGTGTATGTTCGCCATGAATACCCCTTCGCCGTGGAGCGGCTACGTTGGGCTTTGCAGCAAGCGCGCAACCGTGGACTCCTCGGTAAGGACATCCTTGGTTCGGGGTTCGATTTCGACATCCGTATCAATCAGGGGGCGGGCGCCTTTGTATGCGGCGAGTCGACGGCTCTCACCCTATCCATCGAAGGACAGCGCGGAATGCCAAGGGGCAAGCACATCCGCACCGCCGCACATGGTCTTTGGGGACAGCCCACCAACCTCAACAACGTTGAGACTTACGCGAACGTCCCCTGGATCATCATTCACGGAGCGGAGGAGTTCGCCTCGGTAGGAACCGACACCAGCAAGGGAACAAAGATCTTCTCGCTTACCGGCAAAGTGGTGAACGGCGGCCTGATCGAAGTACCCATGGGTGTCACGTTGCGAGACGTCATCTTCAAGATCGGCGGCGGTATGCTACCCGGCCGCGAATTCAAAGCCGTACAACTTGGGGGACCATCCGGAGGCTGCCTGCCGGCCTCACTGCTCGATGAACCCATCGATTTCGAGAGCCTGGTAGCCGCCGGTTCGATGATGGGCTCAGGCGGTATGGTCGTGGTCGACGACACCACCTGTATGGTCGACTTCGCCAAGTTCTTTCTCAAGTTCACTGCCGAGGAGAGTTGCGGGAAGTGCGTACCTTGCCGGGTAGGAACCACCCGCATGCTCGAAATCCTCGAGCGTATTTCGGCCGGCGAAGCCACCCTGGACGACGTGGACCTATTGGAGCAACTGGCCGGTGACGTAGTGGAGGGTTCACTCTGTGCCCTGGGAGGAAGCGCGCCGAATCCGGTGCTCTCTACTCTGCGTTACTTCAAGGACGAGATCTTGGCTCACGTAGTAGAGCATCGCTGCCCCGCCAAGGTTTGCCGTCCTCTGATCCGCTACACCATCGACAAAGAGGCGTGCACCGGCTGCCGGGCCTGCTTCACGGCCTGCCCGTCCGGCGCCGTGAGTGGAGAACGAAAGAAGCCTCACCGTATCGATCAGAAGGCCTGTATCAAGTGTGACGCCTGTCGCCAAGCATGCCGGTTCGATGCCGTCCGGGTGGAGACGGGAATACACACGCTCGCCGAAGGGAGACGCAGATGAGCACGCGCACCAAGACCGGCGTGAA
>CAZOJR010000326.1:314-2049 GCA_964580165.1 uncultured Gaiellales bacterium | reverse complement strand
ACTGGTCCTTGCAGCCCAGTCTGTCGGCCAGCTCGACAAAGATGTCGTAGTCCGGTTTGGACTCACCAATCGGCTCCACGCACTTCTGCTGGTATACGATGACCCGGTGGTTGGCACTGCCCGAGGCATGCAGGGAATAGCCGCCCGAGCTTGCCCACTCGCTGATGTCTTCGCGTTCGAGGTTGGTGCAGGCCGGCAGGATGACGTCGGCCATCTTGGTTTCGTTGCAGAACCAGCAGTCCTGGTTGACGACGAATTCCAACTTCGGACTCTGGTACATCCGTACCCATTTGCTGGTGTCGGTCATGGTAGAGAGGAAGGAGCCGCCGTAGCGGTAGAACATCTTCACTTCCGAATGACCGGGCAGCGGATAGGTGTACTTGTTGAACTGTTGTTCGATGGAGTTGCCGCAGAAGCCGTCGCCCATCCAAGCGTCGTGGCCGTTCAAGATGGCATCGGGAACAGTGAGTCTGTAGAGCCGCTGCTTAACAGAATTGACGGCCGGTTGGTCGGCAATCAGGTTGAAGCCGCCCTGCGCATAACCCGGGAATTCCAGCGTGTGGTTGTACGGCGGTCCGTTGGCCGTACCCCAGATGCTGATGCCCGGCAGACCCAAACCCTGCATGGCCTGCAGGAAGATCAGGTGTCTGGCCGACTCGGTGGCGTACGCTTGACGGCAGGCTCCACCTTCGCCGCCCTTGGTGCCGCCGGCGAGGGAAGTCCGGTGAGAGGCCCACTCGCGAGCGAGGGCTACGATGGTTCGGGCTTCGACACCCGTAATCTCTGCGGCCCAGCGTGGGGTCTTGGGAACGCCGTCTTTCGTACCAAGTACGTAGTCCTTGAACTCGTCAAAACCATAGGTACGGGCGGCGACGTACTCTTTGTTGTAGGTGTCTTCATCAATCCAGACGTACGCGATGGCCAGGGCCAAAGCAGAAGTTGTGCCTGGGCGGTAGGCGATCCACTTTCCGTCTACGTGTGCCGCCGTGTAGTTATGGAAGGGGTCAATGAAGATGGTCTTGATTCCCCGATCTCTCAGCCACAGACGCCAGACGGCGGAGTCGGTACCGCCATAGATGCCGTGGGTGGTGTCGGGGTCGTTGCTCCACGAGATGAGAAGCTCGGTGTGCCGGAGAGCATCCTCGAGCATGTCGTAATGTTCAGGGTTGCCCAATCTCCAGTAGAAGCCGTAGGCGTGGGTAGCTCCCCAATGCCAGCCTTCCCAGCTGTCGGGGTTGTCGAGGATATCGGTGAACCCGATCATGTTGAAGAAGCGGGCCCAAGATGCGGAGCGATAGCCAAGGTTGCCCCAGTTGTGGTGGGACGAAGCTCGGGACATGATGGCCTCGGGTCCGTACTCAGCGCGTATGCGCTTCATCTCCCCGGCAACCAAGTCGAGAGCTTCGTCCCAACTGATCTTTTCATAGCCCGACTTGCCGCGATTCCGTTGATTTCGGTTACCTTTGGGATCGAAATCCACCCGCTTCATGGGGTAGGGGATCCGTTCGTTGGAATACACGCGGGCCCTCTCCACCAGAGAAAAAGGAGCCACGCAGGCTTTGCGGAAGGGCGTGTATTTCTTGCCTTCCACGTCGATGGTCCACGACGGTGCATCTGTCTCGTCGAAGACGAGCGGGCGCACCTTGGTGATCTTGCCGTCGTCTACATGGACCCTGATGGGCCCGCCGCCGGTGCAATTCACGAATGTCTTTTCTGCCATGCCGTATCCTTCCTG
>CAZOJR010000326.1:0-304 GCA_964580165.1 uncultured Gaiellales bacterium | reverse complement strand
AGCCAACTAGCCGCTACTGGACGCCATGGTGGGCGATCGGACATCGAAGCTCGGGTGCCACGAGCACATATGTAGAGAATATACCAGCCGGTAGTTCTCATGTGGCCTCGACAAATATCAACGGTTGTTTGCGGTGATCAGCGATGCAGCATTGCCTAAATCGTTTCCAGGTAGGTCATACCCACATAGTGATCGGCATCCGTGAAAGCGGAATAGGTAGCTGGTTTATAGCCATCCATGGAAATCTCTATGTCGAAGTTCCGCTTGAGGGGAAGCCACTCACATTCCCAATCGCCGAAGTCGT
>CAZOJR010000325.1:0-2061 GCA_964580165.1 uncultured Gaiellales bacterium | reverse complement strand
CGCTATCTTCCTGGGGGCCATGGGGCACCCCGATGTCGCCCCGGGCATTTTGGAACAGGGAGTACTGCTGAAGGCCCGCTTCGCGCTCGATCAGTACATCAACCTGCGCCCCGTACGGTTGATTCCGGGGGTTGAGACTCCCATCAAGGGAAAAGGTCCCGAGGATATCGATTACTGTGTAATTCGTGAGAACAGCGGAGGCATGTACACGGGGATGGGGGGCAATTCCCGTCCGGGCACGACGGATGAGGTCGCTATTCAAGAGATGGTCTACACCTACGACCAGGTGGCCAGATGCCTCCGCTATGCCTTCGCATATACCCGCAAATACGGCAAGAAGGCCCGCGGACTTGGCCCGGACAACACACTCGCCCTCATCGGCAAGTCCAACGTTCTTACCCATATGTACAAACTCTGGAACCGGGTCTTTGCCGAGATCGGAGACCAGGAGTATCCCGACGTGAAGCGGGAGTACTACCACGTGGATGCCACCTGCCTCTACATGGTGGCCAGTCCAGAGATATTCGATGTTATGGTGGTTGAGAACATGTTCGGCGACATAGTTACCGACCTAGGGGCGATAACGCAGGGTGGCTTGGGTGTCGCTGCGGGTGGCAATATCAACCCGGAAGGCGTGAGCATGTTCGAGCCCATCGGGGGAACGGCGCCCATGTGGACCGGCAAGAACGCTATCAATCCCCTGGCAGCCATTGGTGCCATCCAGATGATGCTGGAGCATCTTGGCGAAAACCAAGCCGCTTCTCGCATAGAAAGGGGCATTGCCCACGCGGTTACCAAAATGAAGTCCATGACGGCCGGGGAGATGGGTATGGGCACTGACGCGGTGGGAGATCTGGTGGCGGGATACGTAGCCGGAAGCTGAACCTGCGCACACCGCAAACGATGTCCCTCGATCGTCTGGGTCTTGCCGCTCCGCAATGGTGGCAAGACCCTTTTTAGATTGGGGCAAAAAGGGGTATGCTCAAAGCGCGATAGGTGGAGAGGGTGCCCGTCTTCACTCTGCCGCCGGTCGCGAAGGGAAAGTACTGAGCGGAGGAGGGAGGCCACGTGGGAGTTATCGTTGTTGGCGTAGACGGATCCGATGGCGCGGCAATAGCTCTGGACTTTGCCATCAAGGAGGCCGCTTTGCGTGGATCTAAGCTGAGAACGGTAAGTGCTTGGGAAATCCCCGCTTCGGTTCTTGCCAGCGTGGTCGCGGGGAAGGAGTTTTACGAGGAGTTCAGGGAGACCGCTGTCAGGGTGGCGCGGGACGCGGCTGAGTTGATCGAAGAACTGGAACCGGAGGTGGAGCACGAGGAGATCGTGGTTGAGGGCCAAGCGGCCAAGGCTCTCTTGGAGAATTCCGCGGATGCGGAGTTGATGGTGGTCGGCAGGCGCGGCCATGGGTCGTTTACAGAGATGTTACTTGGGTCGATAAGCCGGCAGGTAGTTGCGCATGCGAAATGTCCGTTGGTGATCGTGCCGGCGCCCCAGGCGAAGAAGTAGGCTCTATTGATTATCGATCGTAGTACCACCGCATTGGTGGTCGATTCAACTGCGGATCTGCCCGAAAATCTGGTCGGGGATCCCAACCTAACGCTGATTCCGCTAACCGTCTTCTTCGGCGAAGAAGCGTACCTGGATTGGGTAGAGTTGAAGCCGGAGCAGTTCTACGCGAAACTCAAGGCGGCTTCGCAGCTCCCCACGACCTCACAACCACCCCCGGGGGTATGGATGAGCCTCTACCGGCGTCTGCGTGAGCAGTATCGGAGGGTTTACTCAGTCCATCTGAGTTCAGAGTTCAGCGGTACCTGTGAGACGGCCCGAATGGCTGCAGCCGAGATAGACGGGGTCACAGTGGTGGATTCCCGTCTTGCCACCGGGGGCATTGCTCTGCTGGTAGACCGGATGATGGACCGTATTGACCGGGGGGTTTCGGAGGAGGAATTCGAGGCCTACATCGACTATTTCCACGCGAACAAGACCTTCATATTTCTGCCGACCACCCTGGATTACCTGTATAAGGGCGGACGGATCGGACGGGCGGCGCATCTGGTTGGC
>CAZOJR010000324.1:0-2085 GCA_964580165.1 uncultured Gaiellales bacterium | reverse complement strand
AAGAGTAAGGACGAGCATCGCTCGGACGCTCATCTTCTCCCCGCTATTCACTCCGCCCCATCCTTCACCATCCTCCACCACCCAACCGCCCCTGCGCGGGGTCCAAGAACAGATGGATTCTATCAAAGGCCTAGACAGTCAGGAACCGCAAGTCGGGAGCCGCCGATAGGTGACGGAGGGGCGTGACCGCGACCCCAAGGGTCGCGGTCACGCCCCAGGCTTTTGACGTTGACGTGGCAGCTACACCGGATCTCCGATAACCGCTGCCCCACCCCTTGAGTGCTACCGGGCCACCGAATAGTTTGCGGCCACAAATTCCCAGTCGACGAGACTGGTCAAGAAAGTCTCCACGTACTTCGGACGTAGATTGCGGTAATCGATGTAGTAGGCGTGTTCCCACACGTCCACGGTGAGTAGGGCGGTTTGACCGTGCTTGAGAGGAAGATCCGCGTTCCCGGTCTTTACCACCTTGAGCGTTCCCGCGTCAAGGACAAGCCAGGCCCATCCGGACCCGAACTGCGTCACTGCCGCCTGCGTGAATTCCTGAGCGAAAGCGTCAAATGATCCAAAAGCCGAGTCGACGGCCCGGCCCAGTTCTCCCGACGGCATTCCGCCGCCGCCCGGCTTCATACACTTCCAGTAGAAGGTGTGGTTCCAAACCTGGGCGGCGTTGTTGAAGATTCCACCCTCCGAGGTCAGTATTATTCGTTCCAAATCTTCCTGGGTCTCGTTTCCGGCCGCGGACGCGTCAATGAGCCCGTTCAGATTCGTCACATACGCATTGTGGTGCTTCCCGTGATGATATTCGAGAGTTTCAGCGCTAAGAAACGGCGTCAATGCATCCTTCGCGTAGGGTAGATCGGGCAGTATGAATGCCATGTCATTCTCCTTCTCTGACTCATGTTCCTCACCCGCTCCTACCCTGGAGAGTAGAAATTCAAAACCTCTGGCACGCGGCCACCCGTATTGCTGCATACACCGATGTGCCCGTCTTGACCGGCACACACAGCCAGTTGTTCAGACACGAGACAGCGTAGGTCAATCTCCGAGACCGCGATCCCGCAAGAAAGATGTGATGAGATCAGATAGCCTGGGTTCCCCGCGCTCGGACAGTTCGTAGGTGATCTGCACCACGGGTTTGTTGAGAGTCATCAGACTGCTCAACGAGAAGGGAGTCGCGCTGACCACTACATCTGCAGGGACCGCGTTGATAGTGGCCTCCAGATCTCGCAGTTGTTCGGCGTAGTAGCCAACTGCCGGAAGGATGGGTCCGAGGTGGGGGAAAATTGCGTATGTCTCGGCCAACCTGCCCTTTGCGAAGCCCCGGGGATCGACCACCTCGGCCGCCGCGAACTCCCGAGCCGCCTCCAGCCCTGCTCCAGAAGCCATGCCACCGTGGGTCAACGTCGGACCATCCTCGATCACAAGGACCTTGTTCCCTCTGATCCGGTCGGGATCGGAGGCGCTGATGACAGTATCGGTCTGTACAACAAGCGCTTGCGGATTCACCTCACCAATGTTTGCCAAGACCAGCTCGACATCGTCTCGTGCCGCACTGCTCACTTTGCTGACCACAACGATATCCGCCCGCCTGAGGTTCATCTCGCCGGGGTGGTAAGACAATTCATGGCCGGCGCGCATGGGGTCGGCCACAACTATCTCTAGGTCGGAGCGGAGAAACGAAAAGTCATTGTTACCCCCGTCCCAGATAATGACATCGGCCTCCCTTTGAGCCGCCTCAACAATGGCGTTGTAATCGACTCCGGCCCAAACCACCAGTCCTCGCCGTATATGCGGCTCGTAATCCTCCCGTTCCTCGATGGTAGCCTGCGCCTGATCGAGATCCTCCATGGCCGCGAATCGCTGCACCCGTTGCGCGACCAGGTCTCCGTACGGCATCGGATGGCGAATAACGGCAGGCCGTACACCCTCTCGCATTAGAAGTCCGGCAACAAAACGCGAGGTAGGACTCTTCCCCGCCCCCGTCCGCGTTGCCAGGATAGAGATGACCGGAACCGAGCACTGGATAGCAGTACTCGACGGACCCAGCAGAGAGAAATCGGCCCCCGCTGCCAGCACTCGCGA
>CAZOJR010000323.1:0-2092 GCA_964580165.1 uncultured Gaiellales bacterium | reverse complement strand
TGAACTGGTGCAGCCGGAAAGCGAACGGTGGGAAGCCGGTAACCGGATCGCGCTCACAGTGACCCGCGCCAAGGAGGAAGTCGGCAATGCGATCGGCACAGATTCCCTCGGGCACACTGGTAATCTCTGCCAGAGATCGGGCGACGCCAGTTTCGCCGGTGATGCTCCGGGGTGGAACACGGATGAGGCGCCCAATTTCGGGGTCAGACTCGACTCCCAGCGCTCCCTCAATCCAACGCGAAAGCGGATGAGCTAGGAACTCCTTATACCGATCCGGCACCGAGGCCAGAGGATCCAGGAGAGCCTCCCTCAATGCAGCCATAAACCCTTCATCCTGAACGTCGGCGGGCACACTCGCGCGGCGAAGGGTCTCACCGATGACCCGCTCAGATTTCACGGGCGCCCCAAAAAGCTGTGAGGCAACCCAAGCCACCTCGGCCCGCTGCTCGTCGTAGGAACCGGCTCCGGCCAGGGTAGCCGACGTGCCTACCATCTGCAGCCCCTTGGGAGCCAAACGATCACGAACCCGACGCACGAGATAGGCCACGTCGGCCCCTTGGCGGCCACGATAGGTGTGAAGCTCGTCGAGCACCAGGAACTGCAGACCCTGCGCAGCTCCGATCAGACCCTCCTCCTTCGGCCGGGTGAGGATGAGTTCCAGCATCACGTAGTTAGTAAGGAGAATATCCGGCGGCCTGCCGATGATCTCCTGGCGCTCCTCGTCGGACTCTTGACCGGTGTAACGACGGAAGGTGACCGGCCCTTTGCCGTCCGGATAGCCGTCGCGCAGGAACTTGCTCAGTTCGCCGGCCTGGCTGTTAGCCAGAGCGTTCATGGGATAGACGACGATCGCGCGGATGCCCTTGCCCGAGCCTTCGCGAAGAACCCGGTTCACGATGGGGATGATATAGGCAAGACTCTTGCCGGACCCGGTGCCCGTAGTCAGCACGTAATCGTCGCCGCTATCTGCCGCGCGGATAGCCTCAGTCTGGTGACAGTGCAAAGCTATGGGCTTGCCTGTACCGTCCTTGTCCTTGCCTATGCGAAAGACCCGCTCACATTCGGGGTGGAGGATCTTCTCGTCCACCAGGTCAGAGATCCATCCCCCTTCTTTGAAAGAGGGGTTAAGTTGCACCAGAGGGTCAGGCCACAACAGGCCGCTTTCGATCTCCTGATCGACCTTTCCGAGGATACGTCCGTCCTTGATCTGGATAAAGCTTTCCACATACAGGCGATAGTCCTCGATAAGCCGACCGTGAAGATCGAAGACGTTCATCCGCATCCCCTTCAGGCGAAACTAGACGGCAGGTCCCTTCTCTCTTGCGTCGAACATGCGTGAGCTGTCCTCCATAGTACAACGCCCGGCGGACGGTCACGAAGGCCACTCTCTGCTAAGCGTAAGCAGCAGCACGCAAAAGGGACGCTCGACTGGCTCTGTCCAGCCGTAACAATCGCCCGATGGCTCCCGTGCGACCTTCGGGTTATGAGCCCAAAGCGAACCCGAGGCAAGCCCGGCACGCCCAGGGCAAGCCCAGGGAGAACCGAGGCAAGCCCGGGAGAAACCAGGCTGTCGACTCTAGCTCCCGTCGGCGGCCGGCGGCAGCACCCCTCTCTTCTTCGGCTCGAGCTTGATAGCCGCGATGGTGCACCCGACGGCTATCGCCACAAAGACTCCCGCGATTACGAGGATGGTGGTCAGCATCGTGTCGAAGTTCCCCAGGAACCCGGAGAGGTACGTATCACCGTAGGTGTCACTGTAGTACTCCTCCGCCCAGTCTCCCTCGAACCATCTCAGCCATGGGATGGCCACGAAACCTGCGATCGCGAAGCCGTAGAAGACGCCGGCCATCCTCTTCAGGTCGCCCATACCAAGACGCGTCCGTGGATTGAGTGGGTAGTGCACCGGATCCTTCTTGGCAAGACCGCCATATCTTCTCTTCCAGA
This sequence comes from uncultured Gaiellales bacterium, assembly GCA_964580165.1. Taxonomy (GTDB): domain Bacteria; phylum Actinomycetota; class Thermoleophilia; order RBG-16-64-13; family RBG-16-64-13; genus RBG-16-64-13. The sequence continues at coordinate 148 of CAZOJR010000323.1, read as the reverse complement.
ACACGTACACAACCGGTCCGGTGAGAATGCCTATCAGGCCACCTATAAAGTAGTCGGTGCCGTTGATGAAGAACGACGCGACTCCGATGATGATAGGTATCACGCAGAGCAGTACGAGAAACGGATAGCCCCCCCTGATCTTGAACTT
>CAZOJR010000322.1:0-2105 GCA_964580165.1 uncultured Gaiellales bacterium | reverse complement strand
ATCGTCGAGGACAAGCAGATTAAGTTCGTGCGACTCTGGTTCACCGATGTGTTGGGCAATCTCAAGAGTTTTGCCGTGACACCCACCGAACTGGAGGGAGCCTTTGAGGAAGGCATGGGGTTCGACGGCTCGTCGATCGAGGGTTTCACCCGTATCGAGGAATCCGACATGGTGGCTTGGCCCGATCCTAGTACATTCGCCATATTGCCATGGCGGGCCGGCGCCGGCGGAGCAGCCCGCATGTTCTGTGAAATCCGCACACCCGACGGCAACCCCTTCCCCGGCGATCCACGGAACGTTCTCAAGAAGGTAGCCGCCAAGGCGGCCGCCATGGGTTACACCATGAACGTGGGACCTGAGTTGGAGTTCTTCTACTTCCGCGATAGCTGTAGTACAGAGGTGCTGGATCAAGGCGGGTATTTCGACCTCACCACCCTCGACGCCGGCAGCGACCTGCGCCGCGATACCATCAATGCTCTGCACGCTTTCGGTATTCAGGTTGAATACTCGCATCATGAGGTGGCACCGTCACAGCATGAGATCGACCTCCGCTTCAAAGACGTTCTGACCATGGCCGACCAGGTAATGACCTACCGCCTAACGGTCAAGGAAATTGCTCTGCAAAAGGGCCTCTATGCCACCTTCATGCCCAAACCCATTTTTGGGGTGAACGGCTCAGGGATGCACGTTCATCAGTCCCTGTTCAAGGGCGCTCACAACGCGTTCTTCGATGCCGACGATCAGTACAATCTGTCCCAAGTCGGCAAGTCGTACGTGGCCGGTCTGCTTGCCCATGTCAAAGAAATCGCCCTCGTTACCAACCAGTGGGTCAACTCATACAAGCGCCTTGTGCCCGGCTACGAAGCGCCTGTCTACATCTGCTGGTCACGCCGCAACCGGTCGGCCATGGTACGGGTGCCGCTCTACAAACCGGGTAAGGAAAACGCCACCCGGATCGAGCTGCGCAATCCCGACCCGGCCTGCAACCCTTATCTTGCCTTCGCGGCTATGCTTGCCGCCGGCCTGGACGGCATAGAGAAAGGTACGGAGCTACCGCCCGAGGCCAGCAACAACATCTATGAGATGACCGCTTCCGAGCGCGCGGCAGCAGGCATCGATTCACTTCCTGAGGACCTCTACCAGGCCATCAAGGAATTCGAGAAGTCGAGCTTCGTACGCGAGGCCCTGGGAGACCATGTCTGCGACTACCTGGTCCGCAACAAATGGGCCGAATGGAACGACTATAAGACCCTCGTCACTCCGTACGAGGTCTCACGCTACCTCCCCATTCTCTAGACAGCCACCCTGCTGTACGCCCGGCGGCCTACGGCCGCCGGGCGGTGTTTTTTCTTCTCGCTCATCTCGATACATATAGGTTCTCACATGATGCGCCCTGTGCCATCCTCGAATCCGCGATACAGTCTCATATCGGAGCTGGGCATAGCCACACCGGCCTCGACCTACCGTCGCGCAGCCGAAGCTCGAATATGCACCACTGCAGATCAAAGGAGAGACAATTGGACCATCGTCTGACGACCACGGCTCTTACCATCCCCGGCTACCGTGTGGTGCACACTCTCGGGGTGGTACGAGGAGTTACAGTGCGAGCCCGCTGGATCGGCAGCCAGATCACCGCTTCACTCCGCACCCTGGGCGGCGGCCAGATACCTGAATACATCGAACTCTGCGAGCAAGCACGGGCGGAGGCTTTCGCGTGGATGGTGCAGCACGCCGAGCAAATGGGAGCGAACGCGGTGATCTCCGTCAGGTACGACGCGACCGACCTCGGCAACAACATGACCGAGGTGCTGGCCTACGGGACAGCCGCCATCGTCGAACCGGAATAGACTGCACATACAGCGCGAGCGTGGCGTGCCTATAGCGTGAGCGTAGCGCGCCGTGTGCGTAGATCTTTACGCCAGCGCCGACACACCGGTCTCGCCGGTGCGGATGCGTAGACATTCTTCCATCTCAAGAACGAATATCTTGCCGTCACCAATGTTGCCGGTACGCGCCCCTCGAGCGATAGCGTCGACGGCCTGCCAGACATTCCCGTTGCTGACTGCCACTTCGACCTTGATCTTGTGCATGAGACCACCCTTCTC
>CAZOJR010000321.1:0-2107 GCA_964580165.1 uncultured Gaiellales bacterium | reverse complement strand
CCTGAGGCTCATCCGGGCTCTGGCGATCGAGACCCATGAGGGCTGGCTGGAGGAGCACCGCTACCTCAACATGCAGCTCCTCGCGGAGCACAAGCGGGAACTACTGCGGCAAATGGAGGAGGCGGCCTAAGAAGAAGACGTCACGGAAGGACCACTGTCATACCGTGATTCTGTTTTTGCACACATTGACAAACACAACCGACAATTCGCAGAGAGACCAAGGAACAGGAGCGATGAGATGAGGTCACTCAGCAGAGCCGATACGGCGCTCGTGGTGGACTCAACCGCAGATTTGCCCATAGGCCTCTCGGGAGATCCCAATATCACCATTGTCCCCCTTACTGTGATCTTCGAAGACGAGAGCTTTCTCGATTGGATCGAGTTGAACCCTGAACGTTTCTACCAGAAGTTAGCCGTAGCAAATCGCCTCCCGAAGACCTCTCAGCCAGCGCCGCAGCATTGGCTAAACCTCTACAAGCAACTTCGACAGCACTATAAACGCGTGTATTCAGTGCATCTCAGCGAGAAACTGAGCGGCACCTACGCAACGGCGTGCGTCGCGGCAGAACAGGTGGACGGAGTGACAGTTGTGAGTTCCGGCTGTGTGAGCGGCGGAACGGCGCTCTTGGTGGAGCGGATGCTGGCAAGGATCGACCGTGGTACGTCCGAAGAGGAGATCAAGTCGTACGTCGAGTATTTTCGAATCAACAGCACGTTCTTCTTTGTGCCCACTACGCTCACATACATGCACAAGGGAGGGAGAATCGGACAAGTAGCTCAGCTACTCGGTACGCTCCTCAACATCAACCCGGTGCTTACGTTCAGAGACGGCGAATCTGCAGTATTCAAGAAGACGCGAGGAGTACAGCAAGCGCTCAAAACCATGTGCGCCGGCGTTTTCGAGCGCACCGACTCGGAGAGAGACATCTACGTCAGACTCTTTCATAGTTTGAATGATGACCTGCTTAGACAACTCGAAAGGCTTGTTCTCGGCATCCCGCACCGTTGCGTCCATATGCTCCACCCTTCCATCGTGGGGCCTGTTATCGGTACCCATGTTGGTCCGAAGGCAGTGGGCCTCTGCTTCATCCAGGAATAGAGGTACGCATCCCCGCATAGGCGGCAATGTCCGCCATGGCCTCGAGAGCCCGATCGATATCGTCGTCGGTGTTCAGGTGTCCAAGGCTGAAACGGACTCCGCCTCTGTCGCCCGTTCCTAAATCGGAATGCGCCAAAGGCGCGCAATGAAGCCCAGTACGAACCGCAATGCCGTAGTCAGCGTCAAGAATCGCTCCAACATCCTCAGGAACCAGCCCCTCGACGTTGCAGGTGAGAATAGGCAGGTCACCGTCACGCGGCGGCGGACTGTGCACAATGACATGCGGGAGCGAACACAACCCTTGGCGCAAACGCCGGATCAATGCCATCTCCCGACGGTGGGATTCCTCCAGTCCGACGCACAGCAGATGACGCATACCGAGGGAAAGACCGATCACCCCCAGTAGATTCAGCGTTCCGGCTTCCAACCGATGTGGGAACGATTGCGTATGACGAAGGCTGTGCGACTCAACACCAGTGCCTCCAAAACGAGTGGAATTCACTTCAAGATCCGGTGCCAGTACCAGACCTCCACTTCCCGACGTGCCAAGCAGGGCTTTGTGACCTGTGAACGCGACTGCGCTCACACCCCAAGCTCGCATGTCGATGGGGACCTGGCCGGCACTTTGAGCGGTGTCGAGCAAACAGGAACTCCGCGGCGAGCGCAAACTCGAGCAATCTCGGCGACTGGTTGTACGGTGCCCAGCACCTGCGAACCGTGGCAGATCACCGCAAGCCGGGTGTTCGGCCTTATGGCGCCGTCGACGTCGTTGGGATCTACTAAGCCGTGGCTGTCAAACGGCACTAAATCATAGTCGATCCAACCGCGCTCTTTGAGATGAAACAGCGGACGTAGAACGGAGTTGTGCTCCAGTCGCGTAGAGACCACGTGATCGCCGGGACCGACCAGACCTTGAATGGCCAAGTTGAGAGCGTCGGTGGCATTCGCGGCAAAGATCGCCCGTTCCGAATCATGGGCGCCGAAAAACGCCGCTACCTGCTCCCGAAC
>CAZOJR010000320.1:0-2127 GCA_964580165.1 uncultured Gaiellales bacterium | reverse complement strand
CATGCGCTCGACTCGGTACAGTAATTCGGTGAACCAAACTGAAGGGCCAATCTTTGGAGAAAGGGGCGAGGTTGCTTAGGGTAACCACAGTAGAAAACCACCGATTCGGGTCCATTCCGGGCTTTCAGACGAAGCAGATTCTCCGCTACGGCCTCAAGGGCCTCAGACCACGAAATGGGAATCATCTCGCCTGAACCTCGTGGCCCCAATCTCTTCAACGGAGTGCGCAACCTGTCCTCATGGTAGACCCATTGACGTTGAGCGGCTCCTTTCGAGCAGAGAGTTCCTCTGCTGTGAGGGTTCTCCAGGGAACCTTCCACCTTTATGATGCGGCCGTCTTTGACGTAGCAGTCAAGGCCACACTGGCTGCCGGGGTCGCATATGGTGCAGATGGATTTGCGGACGGTTATCCCTGTCACCTCGCCCGGGATCTTCCCCTTGATCAGTCTCTGAAGGTCGTCCACGTTACCTCCGTCTCGTAGCTCCCGCGGCACTGCTTGCTGCCCTCGCTGTTCCCGACGATGGCAATAGGAACTCTTAGGGCTACTTCTTCTTCTCTCTCGCGAAGATCGACATGACGACCGAGACCACACTAATGATGAGTGCTCCAAGCACGGCATTCCAGAACCCGTTGACGTGGAAGCCCAGACCTATCCAGTCGACCATGATCCACGACGCCAGCCATAACATGAGCCCGTTTATGACCAGGGTGAATAGACCCAAGGTGAGAACGATAAGACCGCACGAGAGAACGCGAAGAACCGGCCTGATAAAGGCATTCACCAGTCCGAGTACCAGGGCGACCACAAGAACTGCCCAGATTCGGTGTGGCTCTTCTACGTAGATGCCGGGCACAATCCAAGCAGCTACCGCTACGGCGGCCGCGGTGATACCCCAGCGGATCAAGAACCTGCTCAGTTGTCTTCTCCTTCGTGAGTACGAGGTGTGTACTCGGAGACTAGCATGCGCAGCGCAGACCGTTCCACCTGGCACGGTCCTCCGCTACTATGGCTGGAGCGAATGAGCAGAGGACACCATGGCCAACCGGAAGGGTGACAAGGGGGTGGAGCAAGGGGCGACAGCGCGCCCTCGAGATACTGCGCCGGTGGTTTCGTGTCCCGGTGGCGTCGCTTGCGACGGCCGATGGCCGCGAGGGGGTGACGCACTAGCCCTCACATTGATGCTCTTCTATCTGCTTTCCACCCTTGCCTTGGCTTTGATGGCCGTGGTCAGCACGGAGTTGCAGGAGAGGTTCGGTCTTTCAGCGTCGCAGATAGGGCTGCTGACATCTGTGTTCATGTTCGCGTATGGGGCGGTGGGCATCCCGGCCGGCACCATGGCCTCACGGCGGGGAGGAAGGGTTCTTGCGGTGAGCTGCGCTCTGTTTGTGGCAGGCTCTTTGGTCTTTGGACTCAGTTCGTCGTTCGCCGGCTTTCTGGTGGGGCGGGTCTTACAGGGCCTGGGCGGAGGGATGGTGCTACCGGTCAGCAGCCCGGTTATGGCGAGGTTTCTGGCTCCCGAGGCGCGGAACCGGGGCTGGGGAATATTCGCCAGCGGTAAGGGACTGGGAGCTCTTGTGAGCTTACTGGCGATGCCGAGTGTGGCAACTCTGGGTGGTTTCCGGGCGGTGTATTTAACCACGGCCGCCCTGGCCGTAGTTATTGGCGTGGTTTCACTTGCCCAGAAGCCGGTGAGGGCGGTTCCGGTCAAGGCTGGTGAGGCTGCCTCGTTCAAGGCTCTGGGCCATATGCTGGGAGCGGTGGTGCTCAACCGCCGGGTATGGTTGCTCGGCCTGTTCAACGCGGCGTCGCTTGCGGTGGGAACCGGAGTGCTCATCTGGACGCCGGACTTTCTTCAGGGCGAGTACGGCTCGAGCGCGGGAGTGGCCGCGTACCTGACTGCCGGACTGGCGGTCGCTCAGTTGGTGGGGGCGCCTTCCGGAGCGGCTGGGGCCATTCGCTGGGGAAGAATGCTCGTCATTACCGGCTCGATGGCCGCGATGAGTGTCGTCACCATCCTGATTCCGGTAGTCCCGGGTAGGGCACTCGTCTTTGTGATGGTGGCGCTGGTGGGCTTCTTCAGCCTTGCCTACTTTTCCCCTCGTTTCGCGATGATCCCGGAGGTAGT
>CAZOJR010000319.1:0-2139 GCA_964580165.1 uncultured Gaiellales bacterium | reverse complement strand
ACCCTTTGACCCTTGATGACCGGGCGATATGATACGAACGTGCTGGGCGCCTGGCACGGAGTCGAGGCCTTATTCGCTTGACTCCTCTTCGTATGTACTAGGACATCCGCGGGGCAGCTGCGGCGTCGGATGAGAAAGAGGGGCAAAATGAAGACCTGGAGCCGCATGCTCAAGATGTGGGTTGGCGTCGGGTCCACGATAGCGGTTGTGGCGCTCGTATTCGTCACAGCTTGCGGGAATTCGTGGGCGACCGATTACGAGAACACGCTCCTTAAGTGGGACGAGCACTTGGCCGCCTTTTCACAGGAAATGAAGGATTCCAGCGCGCTCAGCGACAAGAGCATCGCAGAATATGACGAGCTCGTATCCGAGCTTGAGGCCATCAAGCCACCGGCTCAAGTAAGCGCCCAGCACGAGGCGCTCATAAGTGCGATGGGGCCAGGTCGCGAAGCGCTGGCCACGTGCGTTCAGATGCTCAACGGGTCTCCGTACAACATGGACATAGCGACCCTCTCCGGAGCTCTCGACACCTGGGAGACTACGATGGCGAATACCGTGAAAGCGCGTGCCAACATCCGACAGGTCCTCGACGAGTGAGCGGCACTGTGACCAAGTGTTGATTGTCCTTGAACAGCGGTCACGCCTGAGCATACGGCCTCGAAAACCGTTGTGCCGCGCAAGCGGTACCAGGGATTCTAATCCCCCCTTCTCCGCCTCATAAAGCCAAGAACGGCAGGTCGGAGCCTGGCCCAGGTGGCCGGACTCCGGCGTTGTTCGGGCGTGTTCGGGGGCAAGATGGGGGCAAAACCAACAGCACGTCACCACAAGACGGACCGAGGGCAGACGTAGGGCAGGTGCGGACAGTAGAGGCGGCCGGGAAGCAGACGGCCTAGACTCGACAGCTGCGAGGCCGTGCCAGCTGCGCGCGCATCTCTTCTGGGTTGTGGTGTCACCCGCTTCTCATCGGACGAGTGGGAACCGAGTGTCGCACTTGATCGCATATATCGGCCAGTAGTATATAGAGGACATGGTCTCAACGCGTGAACCCACTTAATACATCCTGGCATCGTTGATCGACGAGCACACGGTGACGAACCCGCCAGAAGCTGCAAGACATGGAACGAAACCGCCAACACTCCGGCGGTGTGTTACTTGCTGGTCAAGCGCCCCAGGAAGTCCAGGTCGCTCTCCCGGATGCGCTGGTAGATATCGGCGCGGTTTCCGACTTTGAGAACAACGACCACCACCAAACGGTCCTCGACCCCATAGACGATCCGATGAGCCACGGACGTCAGCTAGACGCCAAGCTCGGCTTTGAGGTGATCCCAGGAGACAGCGCCTTGCTCCCGCAGTTCCTTGAGAGCTTCCAGCACGTCGGAAAGGTCGAGACGGTCCTCAATCAGATCAAGCAGTTTAGCCTCCTCAGCCGAGACAACGCAAGCTACGTCCTTGCCATGACGAGTGAGGCAAATACGCTCCTTGCCATAAGCCACACGATTGACGACCTCCGACAAGTCGTCACGCGCAGCGGTAATTGGCATACTGGTCATGGGCTGATCTCCCCCATCCGCTTCTAGTCAGGTGCTTACGTACAAAGCGTAACTTATGTACGGATTGGCGTCAACCTCCGCCGGAGCAAGCCGTTAAGATACGAGGGAACCCGTTGGGCCCGATCGCCATCCAATAGTTTCCTTCAAACGCACGCTGGGAACGGATGGTGGATCTATAACCAGGCATCCGGCACACCTTCGCCGTCGTGCGCCGACATCGGATGAGGATATCCACACAGGTGCGGGTTTTCGGAGACCATCTATCGGAAGGTTACTCTGGATCGGCTCTTCCTCTACTAGGTGACAATGGCTTCTTACTCAAGACCACCAGGTCCGGCTCGCTGATCGGCCGGCTCCTCGTCCCGTTCACGCTGCTCATCACCCTTCCGTGCGCTTCGCTGCCGGAAGGGACGCCGAACTGCGGGATCTGATGCCCCCATCTGTGGTCGACGGTCCCGCTGCACAGAAGCGCAGACGGTCCACTACACCCGGCCTCAGTTGGGCCACCAGTCCTCGAAGAAACGGGCATCGTCCAGCTCAGAGGTTCTGGAGGTGAGAGATACAAAGCGAAGTTGACCCACCCGGTCAC
>CAZOJR010000318.1:0-2154 GCA_964580165.1 uncultured Gaiellales bacterium | reverse complement strand
TCATCTCGTCGGTGATGGGCAACTCGAGGTTGAAGTCCTCGATGAGGCCTGTGTCCGGGAGAACCCAGCTGATCATGCTACCGGGGCGTTCGATGTTACCGGCAAGTCCCATGAGACAGGTGATGGCCCGCAGCGTATGGCCGCAGTTGGCCTGCCGCTCGAGCGAGCTACCCACCTGGATGGTGCCCGGTGTGTCGATGGCCCACATGCGTGCGGCCTCGATAACCTGCTCCTTAGGTATCCAGCAGATGTTGGAGACTTTCTCGGGTGTAAACTCTTTGACCCGCTCTCGGAAATCGTCGAAGCCGAAGGTCCAGTTCTCGACGAATTCCTTGTCCCACAGTTCTTCTTCAACGATGACGTTCGCCATGCCCAGAGCCAGGGCGCAGTCCGTGCCGGGACGTGGCTGGATCCACAGCGAGGCGCGGGTTGCATATGCACTTGCGCGTGGGTCGATGATGATGAGGTTCTTAACGTAATCGAGCGACCTCATGTACCAGTAGCACATCTCGGAGTCGGCACTGCTGATCTCGAGCTGCTTTGCCCACATGATCTGAGTTTTCGGAAACTCGCCGCCCCAGCCGTGATAGTCGCAGTACAGTCGCCCATATCCTGTCACCAAGGCGTAGAGGCCGAGGCGGGGGCTGTGGCAGACGTATCCAGGCGTGATGGCGTTTCCGGTTCCGAGGGATCTTGCCATACGCATGGTATAGCGGTTATAGCCGCGCCCCGTGCCCTGGGATATGGCGATGCTGTGCGGCCCTGGGTCGGCAATGGCCGCCTTCATCTTCTCGGCGATAGTATCCAGCGCCTCATCCCAAGAGATTCTCTTCCACTTGCCATGACCTTTCGGCCCCACCTGCTTCATGGGGTACTTGAGACGATAGGGGTTATCGATATGCTGGATGCTCGATAGCCCCTTGGAGCACATTGTGCCGCGGGTGAGGGAATCGGGGTTACCTTCGATATGGACGATGACCCCGTCTTCCTTTGTGACCTTGACGCCGCAGCCTCCGTGGCAGCTCTTGCATGTTGTATATACGATTTCTCTCTTAGCCATCAGTGTCTCCTCAGCACAACACGGCGTCTAATAGGCCGCGGATTTCGGAAGGATGGGCCTGTAGATGCCGACTTTGAGCACCCCATACTTGAGCGAGAATGCCCCGATCGTGTGGCAGACGATTGCGAATACCAGGAGTCCCGTGGACGCTTCTCCGGCGAAGTAACTGACGATTGAAATCACCAGCGGAATGACGATGCCGAAAAGCACTATGCCCAGCCAGAAGACCCAAGCCACATGGCCACGTACCAGCTCTTTCACCGAGAGTTCGGCCGTGGTTGACTGGTAGTTTGCATTGACCAAGTAGGTGATGATAAGGAAGGCGTTGATAATCAACAGGATACGGGTGGCCGCCTCAGCCGTAGAGATGATCTCTTCGCCGGTGACAAGTCCCACACCCATGGTTAGAGCCAGTCCGTCCGCTACTCCCATGATGAGAAAGACAAATGGCAGCAGTCCCGTGTTCCAGAAGGGCACGCTCTTGCAGTAGCTCATGGCGAATCCGCAGTAGATTGAGGTCATCACACAAAAGACGCCGGCCAAGACCATAAACACGTAGTTGGCAGCATCGATGCCCGAGCCGGAGGCTGCATCGTATGCGATAAAGCCCTGCAGGATCAGCTGAATCGCTCCAAATGCCAGGAAGATCATCGTGAAAACAATGCCCCGCGAGAACCAAGAAGTCTTCCAGGCGTTACTCACCGGCGGGAAGGCTCTCCAGAAACGCCAGGGCTTGCCAAGGTAGAGGAAGTGTAGCGGCAGCTTGAAAATCGCGATCCCGATCCAGCCGAAGATGCCGGCCCAGAAGGCCGTTACCGCGAATTCGTCGCTGAGGGTGAAGAAGAGGGATGCCAGGTAGAGGCCGGTGCCGAGGGCTGAGAAGACCTCCGCCAGCCAGATGAGGAGTCCCTTGCCCTCGATCCATTCGCTCTGACCCATGGGCTTGACCATCCACTCATGGGTTACCATCCATTGACGGGCCGTTTGTATATTCATATGGGCACTCCCTGCCTAGTCCGCGTTCTTCTTGGCGAGTTTCTCTTTGACCGGCTCGTAGACGGTACTCAGATGCTGAATGTGGCTGCCCGTCTGGT
>CAZOJR010000317.1:0-2167 GCA_964580165.1 uncultured Gaiellales bacterium | reverse complement strand
TGGACTTGCCCCGATTTGATGGACAGCATTGTTAGGCTGCATTGCACTGTACCTGATGTCGCTCCTCATAGACCACGGGAGCAAGCATGCCGATGGAGCTGTGTCGACGCCGACGGTTGTAGACGGCCTCGATCCAGTGGACGAGCGCACTTCTGGTTTCCCCCCGTGCCGGCCACGAACGCTTGTAGAGCAACTCGCCCTTGAGTGTGGCGAAGAACGACTCCGCGAGAGAATTGTCGTAGCAATCAGCTACGCGGCCCATGGACTGACGCACTCCTGCTCGCTCCGCCAGGTCCATGAAGCCCCCGGCTCCGTATTGGACGCCTCGGTCAGAATGGAAGATGACTCCACGCACCTGCCCGCCGCGGTTGGTAATGGCCATACGAAGCGCGTCCGAGACCAGTTCGGCCCTCATGCGAGGGGCCATGGACCAGCCGATCACCCGGCGGCTATAGACATCGATGACCGAGGCCAAGTAGAGGAATCCTTCGTGGGTATGCACGTAGACACCCCACGCGAGTCAATGTCAAGCGGCGACAGTAGCGAGCGGGCGTTGCAGCTCTGGCCAGGCGGCCTCTTCGTCCCAGAGTTCCCCGTTAGTGAGACACCACCACAGCCGGCCAAGCAACTTGTTCCCCAGATTGCGAAGGGCGGCATTATGTCTCTCGCCCAGCGCACGTCTTCGATCGTAGTGCTCTCGCGCTCCCTTGGACTTGGTGATCGCCGAGAACGCCCACCAGTGAACGGCATCGGCAAGCCGCTTGTTGCGCACCCGCCGCGCACTCACGATTCGCGATCGCCCTGACGCTCGCGTGATCGGCGCAGTTCCGGCAAAAGCGCGAAGTCCGTCCGCGGTCCGGAAACGCGTAAGATCGTCGCCGATCTCAGCCAAGACCCGCGCCGCGAGAATAGGGCCGAGACCAGGAGCGGATGTGAGGACCGACTGCATAGGGTGAGTGCTAAACACATCGGTAAGCGCCTGCTCCAACTTGGCGATGGACGCCTCCATGGCGAGAACCACCTCCACAAGTCCCAGAAGCGCATAGCCAAGAGCCGACTCGACCGGAGGGTCTGGCAGAGCTGAGGGCTGCGAAGAGCAGCCTGGATCTTCTCAGCGAGTCCAGGTCTATTCCCCCGGCCACTCTGGCGAAGGAGGGCCACGATTCGACGTCGCGTCAGCCCGGCACCCTGTGCCGGCGTGGGAGCCGCTTTGAGGATGGTCAGCGTCGCTTTATGGGTGAGACTGGGAAAAGCCCTAAGCGCTGCCGGATAGAACTCGAGTAGCAGTGACCGCATCCGGTTCACGGTGACCTGCCGAGCCCAGATCGCCTCCTGGTGTTGACGGGCAAGGGCGCGAACGGCCAATCCCTGCTCGCTGATCGCAGGTAGGGGACGGTGAATGTGGCGATCCGTGCGCATGATGTTGGCGAGCACGAGTGCATCTGCACTATCGGATTTCCCACCTGCCTGACGATACCGTTCGCGGTAGCGCGCTACAGCCCTGGGGTTGATGGCATAGACCGTCACGCCCACTGCCTGCAAGGCCACGACCAACAGGTTCTTGTCGGTTTCGATGGCGACAACAACCTCGGTCGGCTTATAGCCGTGCTCAGCGAAGATCCCCACCAGATCTGTGAACCCGCCGCTCCCTGTATCGACACGGCGGGTAGCGAGTACCGTACCATCATCGTCTATGAGCGCAACATCATGGTGGCCTTCAGCCCAGTCAATCCCACAGTACACGTTCACACACGTCCTCCTTGCACAGTTGTTGACGAAAGGCACCGAGACTGCGCAGGCGACCTAATGGAAAGCGCTCGAAGTGGCGCGACACCTCACCAGCCGACGACAGGCTCGACGGCTGGCAGGGCCACCGTCTACGTACAGACCTCGAACGGGTCGGTCAGATCAGAGTGAGCACCTGCCAGCGGCCCAGTTCATCTTCTCGCGGACTCCTCGCTCCGGTCAGTGATGTCTGAGTGGCCCCTGCCAGCACAGACCCATTAGGTGATGTCGCCGCACCACAGCTGGTCGGGAGCAGGCCGCCCGGAAACGGCGCTTGACCAGATCGGCGAACGGTGCTGGCTTCTTGGCCAGGATGGTGGTGCGCACGCGCCGGCGGCCCCGGCGACCGACGATGCCTGCGGAAGCCATGAGGCGGGCGATA
>CAZOJR010000316.1:0-2206 GCA_964580165.1 uncultured Gaiellales bacterium | reverse complement strand
CGCTTGATGTTGAGTTGCTGCAGCAGGCCGGACACCGATTCCTCCACCGCGGCGAATCCGGTCGGCACCGACAAGTCGAGCACAACCATGCCCGCCTTGATAGGTTCAGGCGGAGCAAATGTGACCTTGACATTGATATCGACCAGATCGCTGACCGGCACCAGATCAGTGTCGTAGTCCACCGCGATATCGAACACACCAGTCTCATCCTCAGCTGAAGGTAGATTGTAGCGAAGCACCCCCTGGATGACCGCCTCGCCCTTTCCGACAGCCTCAATCTTGACCGGCTTTCCGGCCGGAATCTCAACTATCTGCGTGACATCGAAGTTACCGGGAGTGATCTCAACGGTTTTGGTCGTATCGTCTGAAGTGAGTGTCACGGTCAGATCGGTGTCGGTGGCCCCCATGGCGGCATACTCGATGAGCGCCTGAAGAGCTACCACGGTATCCTGAGTAGTCCCGAATCCGCCGAGGCTGTTCCGCTGCCCCACCAGCCACTTGGCGGCCTGGGCTGCGCTCACCCGGTCACCGTCCTGAATGAGCGCGAGAGCGGCATAGCCGGTTGTCTCGATATCCAGGCTGGTTAACATATCCACGGGCATCGAGGCAACTGGCGCCAGATCGCCTTCTGCGCCAGGCACGAGACCATCCCGCTCTTCCTCCGACCCCCCACTCCAGTGCAGTCCGTTCTCGTCTTCGATAGCGGCCGCCAAGAGAGCTTTCTGCGCTTCGGCCGCCCGATCACTCCCTCCGAGCTTGAGTGCGTAGGCGATCAACGCCAGGCCGTACGAGTCTTCGATGGAGTCCAACCGCCCCTCGAGGTATCCCATCGCCTTCTCGGCTGCACCCGCATACCCGGCTTCCATCAGCGCCACAGCCACGTACGCAGTCAGCGTATCCTTGCCCTGCACGCCGCCCATCATGTCGCCATGGCACACAAACCCAACCGACTCGAACGATCCGTCCACCTGCTGATGGCTGGTTATCCACGAGGCCGCCTCGGCGAGCACCGTCTGGTCAATGAATGTCAGTTCCCGAGCCTGGGCAAAGCTCTTGAGCACGAAGGCTGTCAGCCACAGGCTCCCGGAATCGTCTTGTTCTCCAAATGCCGAGAAACTGCCGTCCGAATGGCGATATGTCAGTTCCCTCTGATAGCCGGTAATCAGAAGCATCTCGGCCTTGGCCTGGATCTCGGGCTTCAGTTGCTTGGTAGCTTTTAGATATTCGAGAATGAAAGCATCTGGGGCAAAAAGGATCATGTTTTGTTCGCCGCAGCCGAAAGGCATTTGCAGGAGCTGGTCGAGTCCCTCAATGGCCTGAGCCAGCAGGCTTCCCGTTACGGCCACGTAGGCCCGTTCCGAATCTGGGACGACTCCCGAACCGCCAACCTTCAAGTCAGGCAGAAGCAGATTGAGCGTCCGCGATTCCCCGGCGGGCACGACAGCGTTCTCGACCACCTCTCTCCCCACACCTTCGGGCTCAACAATCATGCTCTTAATTACAGCATCCGCCGCTTCGGGGCTGCGAGCGGCCACTTTGAGCAGTTGCGTGCCGATGGCATTTGGACGGATCAGAAACTCGGCGCTCCCAACACCACCTCCGGCAACACTGACCGTGATTTTGGAGTCGCCGAGTAGCTCAAACCAGGAGTCCTGCTCGATCTCCACTTGGATTTCCTGAGCCGAGTCCAGATAGTTGTAGAGAGCGATCTTAACCGGAAACTCCTCACCACGGATGGCGGAATAGGGAAGATCGGCTTGGAGAAAAAACGGCTGGAAAACGGTGAGAGAGGCTTCCGCGATGCCCAGACCATTCTCCGGCGATAGAGCTACCGCTCGCAGATCCCAGGTGGTTATGGAATCGGGCGCCTCATAGGTAAGAGTGGCGTTGCCCGAGTTATCGGTCAGGGTCTCGTCCCAGATCCAGGTCTCAGGGAAGTATTGCCGGATCCGTTCCACTTCGGCAAGCCCCCCGGACTCTTCCGCCGCAACCTCGCCAATACCCGTGGTGGTCGTTGCCGCCGCTGCCGTCGTGTCCACTCCCATCGGCGCCATACCATCCGCCTTCAGACCTTCTTCAGCATCAAACATCATCATCGGTGAGTCAAGTTCCCGGCCTTCCGGCACATCTTTATTGGAGAGAACGATAAAACCGGCATCCTCAAACGTCTCTTTTGCTCCAGGAATGGCGAGGACGCCTCCCCACA
>CAZOJR010000315.1:281-2209 GCA_964580165.1 uncultured Gaiellales bacterium | reverse complement strand
TATTGAGCGAATGGCTCGGGAGTATCTGGATGCCTCGGTCGATATCCTACGCCGGATGGGTGTGGGAGCTGCGGTCAAAGTAGCCGTGGGGTCTCCCGCAGACGTCCTTCTTGCCGAGATCGAATCCAGCGATGTGGATCTTGTCGTTATGGGCCGGAGAAGCCGCTACGAGCCGGGAGATTTGATCCTCGGCAGCGTGAGCTACCGCGTGGCCCACCATGTGAAAGTCCCCATTCTACTGGTCCCATAAGTCGCTCGCCGATATGGTCACCTGCTCCATTTCACGGAAGCAGCACGCCTGTCTACTCAAAGCGGATTAGTACTCTCTTAGCGTACATAGTTATTTCACTTAGATATTTTAGCAACAAGTATTGCAAAACGGTTGCAGTCCGCTTATACTGCAATTGATTACACATGACAGGACAGCGGACAGCCAGGCCTCTGCATGTGACCGAGCGGCAAAAAGCTCGGGGGAGGCTGCTCCTCCTGACGCTCGTCGGATTCATATGCCCGCCATTGGCGGGGGCACGTTCTGCCCCGGTGTGGGTGCTATATATCGTCTTCGTTGTTCTCTATTCTCTCTGGGCCCTTCGCTTGGCCCGCAACTTCTCCGAAGACCGGCGGCTGGGCTATCTTCTCAGCCTTACAGATACAGCCATTCTCCTGCCCCTCCTCGTTTGGACATCGTCTGCGGCGATGCAGGCTCTTCTCCTGATGGTGTGTGTGGGCGGCTTAGCCGTCACTTATTGGGTCGACCGGATGCGGGTAGCTTATGCTGGCTCGACTCCGGCAGAATCGGGCTCTGCCCGGACACGGCTACTGTCACTGTCAACACGGCCGGATAGTGATGATACTGAGGTGCCCCTGGAAAGGGCGCTACGTATGCGGTTGCGCATGTTTGAGACAAGCCGGAGCCGGTTTGCTCTGGTAATTCTACGGATCGTGCGTTTTGAGGAAATCAACGCCTACTACGGCGAAGAAACAGCGGATCGTTTGCTCGGTGCGATCAGCAGACGGGGACTGCGTCTCTTGGGAGCGGATGCACAGCATTTCATTCTCCCTCGCGGGCGCGTGGCCTTCGTGTTTGCCACGACCGGTGAACAGACTCGTTTCAATGTTCCTGGGCAGAGCGCTATCGGGCAGATCGATCCGTATGATGTTGAGAGCATGGCAATGGCGCTGGCGCGTAAGACCTGTGAGCATCTGGTGGACGGGCACAGAGTTGAGTGCGTTGTCGGGTGGGCCGCGGCTCCTTCTGACGGGCTGAGCGCCGACGATCTCATGTATGCGGCCGAGAGTGGCGCCCAAAGCACGGCGGCATTTCGCCGGGTCGCAGGTTCACGGGTGCCTGTTCCAGAAAAAACACGGGTGGCTGCTGGATAACCGCAGCGATGAATGCGGCGTTTATCTGCGCCGCCCAGGATCGCGGGATTTGGTCATTGCGGGTAGCGCGATGGGGCTGTGGTACAGTTCCTAGCATGAACAATCGGTCGCATATCCGCATGGATTCCCAGGTACTCAAGACAAAAACCGTCGGTGTGCTCATGGGCGGCCTCTCGGGTGAGCGGGAGGTGTCCTTCCGATCTGGTGAGAATTGCCTGCGCGCTCTTCTTTCGCGGGGGTACCGGGCGGTGCCCATAGATGCTGTTTGCGATGTCGGCCAGCGTATTGATGAAGCCGGGGTCGAGGTCGCCTTTCTCGCGCTTCATGGACGCTATGGCGAAGATGGCACCATCCAGGGTCTGCTGGAGATGATGGGGATCCCATATACGGGTTCGGGTGTACTTGCGTCTGCGCTGGGGATGAACAAGGTCGCCGCCAAGAAAGTAGTGCGGGGAAGCGGGGTGCCGACGCCCGACTATCGCGAGATCGACATGGAAGAATCCGCGTCTGTCGCGGCGGCTGCCATCGAGGCCGGCTTGGGCTTG
>CAZOJR010000315.1:0-253 GCA_964580165.1 uncultured Gaiellales bacterium | reverse complement strand
AGGATCGAGTCTGGGGGTGTTCAAGTGCAAGGATACCCCCGATCTGGCTTTTCGTATCGAACAAGCGCGGGCTGAGTTTGGAGAGCTGTTCGTCGAGCGGTTCGTCCCAGGGCGTGAGATCACCGTGGGGATACTGGAGAGGAATGGCCGGCCGGAGGTACTGCCAGTACTGGAGTTGGTGCCTAAGAATGAGTTTTACGACTATGAGGCCAAATATACTGCTGGCGGCTCTGTCCACATCCTGCCTGCGCCC
>CAZOJR010000314.1:0-2209 GCA_964580165.1 uncultured Gaiellales bacterium | reverse complement strand
GGCGCCCGCCCATCACCACCCGGCCTTCGCGAAAAACTCTCTTCCTCAGACTCGGGTTGCTGGTAGTTGTCGAGCAGATAAGCCCTGCCGGGAGAAGCCGTCCACAACGCCGACAGCACGGGGTCACGCACCAATGAAGTCTTAAGATAGCCCCAAGCGGCCGTCACACTCTCCTGCATGATCTCGCCAAGTTGGCCGGTGAGATGGAAATCACCCTTGCCCGGCGTCACCACGCATTCAATGCGGAGTACATCTCCCCCGGCCCCTGTGTATGCAAGTCCGAGACTCACGCCGATCTGCGGCTCGCTCCCCAGTCGCGCAGCCAGGAAAGGAGCGGGTCCCAGCAAAAGGGACAATCCCCGCGGACCGATACGCCGAGGCACTTTCTTTCCCTCGACTTTCATGCGCGCGAGACGCCGGTAGACTTTGCCTATGAGGCGGGCCATCTCGCGCACACCCGCCTCGCGGGTGTGTGCGCGTATGAGCACGCGGAGCGCTGCCGGAGTAAACACGTTGCCCAGATCACTGAGGCCGCTCTCCTCCGCGATTTTCGGCACCAGGTGACGTTGAGCAATCTCAAGCTTTTCCCGATCGGTGTATCCAGGCAGACGGATGATTTCCAAACGATCGTGCAGGGTCTCGGGGATATCTTCCTCATAGTTGGCCGTAGCTATAAAAAATATGTGAGATAGGTCGTAATCGAGTTCGAGATAATTATCCCGAAACGTACGATTCTGCACCGGGTCGAGCACTTCCATAAGGGCCGCCGCCGGATCACCCCGCCAGTCAGACTCCATCTTGTCGATCTCGTCGAGCACCACCACCGGATCGTCTACACCGGCCCGTTTCAACGCATCGATAATGCGGCCGGGCAT
The DNA here is from genome assembly GCA_964580165.1 of uncultured Gaiellales bacterium. GTDB lineage: Bacteria > Actinomycetota > Thermoleophilia > RBG-16-64-13 > RBG-16-64-13 > RBG-16-64-13. Next base: position 1,334 of record CAZOJR010000314.1, on the reverse strand, counting down.
CGCTCCCACGTACGTGCGACGATGACCGCGGATCTCTCCTTCGTCGCGAATGCCGCCCAAGCTGATGCGCTGCAGAGGGCGCTCTAGTCCCTTGGCGGTAGCCATGGCAACCGAGGTTTTGCCCACTCCGGGCGGTCCCACCAAGCACAGGATGGCGTTGGGCGGCGTCCCGCCCCGCAGCGAAGCCACGGCCAGATACTCGATGATCCGGTCTTTTACGCTCTTCAAGCCGTGATGTGTTTCATCGAGAACCCGTGCCACCGCAGCCACATCCGGGGCCGCGGATCCAGAGCGCACCCCCCAGGGCAGACCCAGGGCGGTGTCCAAGTATGTCTTGGCGACCGCCACTTCCGCCGATAGAGGCGGAAGATCGTTCAGCCGTTTGATCTCATTGGTAAGTGCTGCGGTTGCAGCCTCAGGCAGATCTTTATCCCGTAGGAGTTTCAGATAGGCACCGCGTTCACTGTCCTCCTCGCCCTCCTCGCCCAGCTCCTCCTGCAGGACTTTGAGACGCTCATGAAGAAACACCCGCCGCTGCTGCCGCTCGAAGCTGTCGTGAACCCGCTCTGAGATTTCATTCTCGAGCGCGATAAACTCGTTCTCCTGAATCAGGATCTCCAGCAGGAGGAGCAAACGGGCTTCGGGTTCCCCGCCTTCAAGAAGTTCCTGCTTGCGGTCGGGGCCGATCATGAGATTCGATGCTACGACATTGACCATTTCCTCAGGGTCGGTCACCACCTCAAGTGCGGTCTCAGCTTCTTCAGGCAACTGCGGCGTCTGGCCGACGTACCCAGCGAACTCACGTGCCACGGAGTCCATGAGCGCCCGTATGCGCGGCCGCCTGCCACCGGCCTTCACAGCTATCGGGTGATACTGCACGGCGAGAAAAGGCGCGACCGACTCGAAGGAGTCAATGATGACCCGCTCCCGGCCCTCGATGAGAGCCTTTAGCGTACCGTCGGCAAGCCGGGAAAACTGCACCACTTTGGCAAGAGTACCAACCGAATAGATGTCCTCCGGCGCGGGGTCGTCTATCACAGCCGATCGCTGCGCAGCCATAACCAGTAGACCCCCCGACTGCTGAGTCTGCTCCAGAGCACGGACGCCCTTATCACGTTCCACGAAGATAGGCGCCAGCATCCCCGGGAAGAGCACGAGATCACGCGTAGCCAAGAGCGGAACCACCCGCTGCATATCAGCCATCATCCGTCCCGCCTATGCGGATTCTTGGTCCAGTTCCAGATCCTCGTGCGCAGAGCTCGTCACCAGGGTAGGATCGATGTTCTTCTCTATCACTTCCCGTGTGACAACGCACTTGGTCACATCGCGCCGGC
>CAZOJR010000313.1:0-2211 GCA_964580165.1 uncultured Gaiellales bacterium | reverse complement strand
GGGTGATACCTCCGGCTGGTGCCGCCCCCACCGGGGCGGCACCAGCCTCTCTTGAAGGGGTCCAGCTAGCTGATGTCGGTAGTTATGTTCGGGGTAAAGAACTCAAAAGGAAGCGGCACTAGGGTCGTCTCATCATCGGGATCCCAGGGAAGTACGCGGTTACCTAAGGACTTCCCGTCCGGACCGTTGGTCGAGGTGAAGTTCTTAAAGTCTACAAGTATGTTCGGCCGGTCATAGATACCGAACTGGGTCACACTGAAGTTGGTGTGCCAGGCATCGGAGTCAGGAGCATAGGCACCGGCTCCAAAGGTGCTTGGGTCATGCACCGCAACCACATCGATCTTGGTGCCGATGGGGAGCGGTTTACCGTTAAAGTAGGCGGTAGAGAAAGTGTAGGTGCCGCTCTCATTGGTAACGGCATGATCTACCCAGTTAGTACCGTCAAAGAAGGTAACGACGTTGTTTTCTTTGTTAGCGTTGTCATATAGAGGATCAAGAGCGTTGATACTTACATAGACGAAGGCACCGGCAAGACTGCCGCCGTTTTCCGGGTTGGTTACGGGGTTACCCTCATCTAGTCCGGTCACCCAGCGACCGCGAACGGTGCCGCTTACCTGCCAGAGCTTGTAGGTGTAGCTTACGGCGTTACTTATGGTGGTACCGTCTGTGCCGGCTACGGTTACCTGCACTTCGCCCGCACTACCGGCGGGGGCAACCGCAGTTATCTCGGTATCTGAGACTACGGTGAAGCTGGTTGCTTCGGTTGAGCCGAAGTAGACGTGAGTTGCCCCGGTAAAGCCGGAGCCGGTAAGGGTTACCTCGTTACCGCCCAAAGTAGGGCCGGCTTCGTAGGTTGGGCCGGGGATGGTGTTACCCCCGCTTGAGGTAGTTACCGTCTCTGCGTCTAAGCTGGTGATGACCGGAGTTATGACCGGGGCGGTCACGGTAACTACGCAGGTATCGGTGAAGTGGCCGTCAGTGGTAGTTACAGTGATGGTGGCCGTGCCGCCGGCAAGGGCGGTCACCAGACCGGCGCTGTCAACCGTGGCCACGCTCTCGTTACTGGAGGCGTAGGTGACGGCTTGGTTGGTGGCATCAGCCGGAGCGATGGTGGCGGTGAGCTGCTGGGTGGCGCTCACCTCCAGATCTAGCGTCTCCGGGGTGAGGGTGACGCCGGTAACGGGGGTGGCAGGATTGACAGTCACCGCGACAGTGGCCGCAGAGGCGGGCATGGCAAAAGTGTAGGTGCCGCTCGCCTCGGTGACGGCTACCGGGTTGTTCGCGCCATCGATCACTGTCACAGTTCCTACCGCGTAACCAGGCGTGATGCCGGAGATGGTGAAAGATACCGGCTCGGCAGCGGCAGCCTTTAGATAGCCGTCGTCAGCCGTGACAGTGGCCGTACCGTTGTTGCCGTCGGGACTACTCACACGGGTAGTGATCGCGAAGTATGTCGGCGTAAAGGTGACATTGTCGGCATTCCGCCATCCCGGACCTGTCGAGAGGTTGTAGTCATCGGGAGTCGAGCTTCTCTGCCCCATTATGAGCCGCAGGCTGTAGTAGTCGTCGGTCGCCCGATCCAGAACGCCAAAGCAGTCATCAACGTTCTCCTGCGTGGCAGGCTGGGGCAATTCCTCACCGCCATTAAGACGCACCAGGTAGGGATCGCGCAGACCACTGGTGTCGAGCAGGGTTGTGATCGTGTAGCTGCTGATAGCAAGAATGGTAGGAGCCGGCAGCCGGGTCCCCTCGATGAATCCCTGGTCCAAGATCCAAGAAGGATAGTAGTAGCGATCGCCGTCGCTCAGGTACCCCAGACTATAGGTCTGCCCATGACCGGCGAGACTACCCTCGGCCACATGGACGTTGGTGTCGGCGCCGAGAGGAACACCGGCGAGACCGGCGGCGTAGGTAACGAGATCGGACAGCAGGATGCCCTTGCTCACCGTCCCCAAGTTCTTCCACTGCCAGGTGGAGGAACCGGCGGTGCTGCCGGAGAGGCCCGAATAGTGCACATAGCGGCCCTCGGCGTAGGTGGTCACAAAGGACGCCTCCTTACCCTCCGTGTCTTCGAGCGTACGGGCCACAGGGTCGTAGGCCCAAGTGCCCAGCGTCTGGACGGCACCATCCTTGCCTGTGAATTTGAGAGCGAAACTGCCTTGCGCATTACTGTAACGGTAGGCGCGCACCGAAGAAGCGCCGGAAAGCGTG
>CAZOJR010000312.1:0-2243 GCA_964580165.1 uncultured Gaiellales bacterium | reverse complement strand
GGTGTCATACGGCTGATTATCGACGTAGGTGCTCTTGCCTCCCCAGCCGGTGATGGCAAGGACCGCAGGCACTTCCCGGTTCTGCCCGGTCTGGTTGGCCACATCGAGATAGGGGTCACCTAGAGCGGCGTAGTAGTAGCGGGGAGTGCCCATAAGGTTGCTCCAGCTCTGGTTGGTGACCCAGCCATCGATGCTCAGCCCTTTGAGGACGCAGTCGGGGCCGTCGAAGCGCACAGCGCTGTTGTAGCTGCGGGCACTTGCCACCAACTGGGTGATGGTGACGTAGCGCACGGCTTTACCCATGAAGGTATCCGGCCGACGGTCCCAGCAAGCGTAGTAGCGGGGAGTGGTGTTCTCGGCAGCCAAGGCTTCCATCTCAGCTCGGGTGTAGGCGTGAACGAGCGTCTTCTCACCGCTTCCGATCTGCAAATAAACGTTAAGGGGAGTGGCGTCCCAGGTGAAGCCGACCGTCACCGGTTCAGCGGGCATAGTAAAGCTGTAGATGCCGGCGGACGCGGAGATGGTGGTGAAGTCGTAGGTGGTACCTGTCGTATCCCCGGTAACCACCAGACCGGTGGCCCAGGAAGTATCTGCCGTGTCGGAGACCGTTACCTGGACGGTAGTGCCCGCGGTGGCCTCACTCAAACTGGGGGTCACCGTCCAGATGGGGTCGGGAACGGCAGCCGTGGTTACGGCGTAGGTGGTGGGGTCCTCAGCTTGGGCAAGAGGGGAGAAAGAGAGTAAGAGAAGGATGGCAAGTAGGATGAGAAGCGCGCTTGTGCGCCAGATTCTCCCTGAAGCTATGCCGGGTCGTTTCGTAGTCATCTATCTCTCCCTCTCCCTCTCTAACGAAGTCCTATCCAGTTATTTATTTGTGTGTAGATGGAGACGTTGGCCTTTGGTTCTTGGCCGGTTATTGGCCAGCTCTTTTGCTGCTCAGGTCCTTCTTGCCCCCGCGTTTCTAGTCGCCAGCAAAGGTCACCGTCTCTCCCGAGGCCCCCTTGACCCAGGCTCCCTGTCCGGAGGTAAGAGTGGTCGTTGAGACGTAGCGGTGAAGAGAGGCATCGTAGTAGAAGGCGGTGCGGCCCGCAGGCAGGGTAAGAGTCGCCGTCGTACTCATGGGGTTGCCGATAAGGTTCCAACCGCTCGCAAGAGTCACGGTGCGAGGACCGGATACCGTTTCCAAGCCCACGATCACGCTCTCCTCTCCGCTTAGCTTGGTCCAGTAACCTTTCCAGGCTTCCGGCGAGGAGGTGCTTGTGAAGCTGGAGCCGTTCCAACCGAAGAGAGCTCCCGGGAAGGTGGTGCCGGGTCCGCCGGATACCAAGTTCCAGCCGGGCTCAATAGCCATGGCGTCCATGTCCAGGGCCAGCTCGAACTCGCTATCCACATCGGTCTGATATGCATCCAGATAGGGCGAGTAGGTGACGGCCTTGATCTTGTCTTCGAGCGGATAGAACTCATAGAGCCTCATCCAACCGTTACCGCCGTTGGGCTCGTCCTGGTAGTCGGAAAGTAGGGTATATACGGTGTTACCGTTCAGGCCGAAGTCGGTGCGCTGGTACTCACCGGCCCAGTGCCCGCAGAGCACTGCGATCACGTTGGAGTGCCCGCTTATCACGTTGTCCCACATACCCTGGCCTTCGGCGGTATCACCCGTCAGATAGGCACCTGAGGAATTGATGTAGCCATGAGTCACGACAATGGCCTTGCGATCCGGGTAGGTGCTAAGCATATCGTTGGCCCAGGAGGTGGCCGCGGCAAGCAAAGAGCCGTCACAGGCCAGGTTCAGCACGATGAAGTCCTGACCCATGGCTGAGAAGAGCTGATAGCTATTCGCGTTACTCTCGGTCGGGAAGTGCTCGCCGTACCAGGAATACCCGGTGAAAGCCGAATAAGGGAAGTAGGTGTCGTACTTCGTTAGATCATCCGTCGTTCCGTATAGGTCGTGGTTTCCGGGCACCACCGCATAGGGAAGCTCGGCAGCGCGAATGATCGACATGGAGTCCCGGGCATTTTGCCACTGCACATCGCTGCTATAGACCTCGACCAGGTCGCCCAGCTGGCTCACAAAGACGATGTTCTCGGAGGTGGCATGATCGGCGATCCACTGGGTCTGAGCATCAAAGATGGCGGGGGCATTCGCCGTATAGTTCTGCGTGTCTGGGATGACAGCGATGGTGAAATGATCCCCGGGCCGGGTGGTCGCAGTGTCGTCGGGGAGAAATATGGCCTTGACGGCG
>CAZOJR010000311.1:0-2262 GCA_964580165.1 uncultured Gaiellales bacterium | reverse complement strand
CGGCATCGGGTAGGTATACCGGTGCCACCAGGGCAGCAACGCGCTCCTTTAGCCCCTCGGTCGCCTCAACATCGAGAACTGTGACTGTCTCTTCTGCGACGATAGTACGAGGTGCCGGATTGCCTTCGGAAAGGCCGCGCAGAGAAGGGAGATACTGCGAGCACACGAGAGCCGTGAGCCCAACCACCAAGCAGATCAGCAACACGAGTTCAAAACGCCAAGGAACACGCCCGTCGATCCATTCCCGGGAGTCTGCCAGCCGCTCACGCAGCAGGAAGCGATATCGGTTCATGGTTGCCCCCGCACCACTACTCCGCGGCAGCGGTGCTCCCCCGACCGCCGCGACCCCGGTTGCCGGATCCACGGGTAGTCGTCTTATGTACGGGACGGTGCTGGTCGGTATACAGCTTGTAGGCAGACACGATGTCCTGTACCAGCTTGTGACGCACCACGTCCTTGCTATCGAAATACACAAACTCGATATCGGGAATGCCGGCCAGCACCTCGCGCACGTTGACCAGTCCTGAATGCTGGCCTCGTGGTAGATCGATCTGAGTGATGTCACCCGTGACGATCATCTTCGCGCCGAACCCCAAGCGAGTGAGAAACATCTTCATCTGCTCGGGGCTCGTGTTTTGGGCCTCATCGAGGATGATCAACGAATCGTTGAGAGTGCGGCCGCGCATATACGCCAGCGGCGCCACTTCGATGGTGCCCTTGGCCAAGTAATCGGTGAGCCGCTCGGTATCCATCATGTCGTAAAGAGCATCAAAGAGAGGGCGGAGGTACGGATCAACCTTCTCCATCAAACCACCGGGAAGAAATCCGAGCTTTTCGCCGGCCTCGACGGCCGGGCGGGTGAGAATCACGCGTGCGACTTCTCCCGAGAGCAGTGCCGCCGTGGCCATAGCCATGGCCAAGTAGGTCTTGCCGGTACCCGCCGGTCCAATGCCGAACGTGATGGTATTAGCCCGGATAGCATCAACGTATGCCTTCTGATTGACGGTCTTGGGGCGGATCCGCCTGCCTCGATGCTCGAGGATCACATCGCTCACGATACTGTCGAGATCACGGGTCCAGTTACGCCCGCCAGAACTGAGCGAAGCCGCCAGTTCGAGAGTCATGGTATCGAGACTCTCTCCCGCCCGTAATAGATTCAACAACTCGTCCACCAGCGCCTCTCCGCGTTCAACTTCAGCAGGCGGTCCATCGAGGGTCAGCTGATTACCGCGCAGGCTGATGTCACACTGCAGAAGGCTCTCGAGAGTCCGCAGATGAGTGTCATGCTCGCCGACCAGCAGCGCGGCCACATGATTGTCGAGTTCAATCTGTTTGGTAGAGCCAGCGCTCAGGAGAGATGCTCCTTGACCAAGCGCGACGCCGCTTTGCCGTCTATGCGGATGCCGCCTTCAGCCATGACGGCACTCATGACCTTACCCATGTCCCGGATGGACGTAGCGCCTGTTTCCAGGACAACCCGGTCGACAAGAGCAGACAGTTCCGCCTCATCCATCTGCTTCGGGAGGAGATCCTCAATGATACGAACGGCGAACTCTTCGTGGGCAGCCAGATCCTCGCGTCCGCCGGCCCGGAATGCCTCAATGGACTCCCGCCGGCGCTTGAGTTCGCGGCGAAGTACTGCGAGTTCCGCATTCTCGTTCAGGTCGGTCTGGGTGCGCTTGGCTTCATTCTGCAGCTCACACACCACCATCCGGAGTGCCATCACCCGTTCCTTGTCGCCGGCCTTCAGCGCCGTCTTGACCGACTCCTGCAGTTCAGACAGAACGCTCACCGAAAATCTCCCAGATCTTCCCCGCCGAGGACATGGAAATGCAGATGATCCACCTCTTGGCCGCCGTCAGGACCTACGTTCGTCAGAGCGCGGTAACCACTCTCCTTGATCCCCAGCCGCTCGGCGACTTTAACGATAAACCTCAGAAGTCCGTCACCCAAGTCGCCTTCCCGGCCGTCGAGATCGTTGAGTGACACCACGTGTTCACGAGGCACCACTAGTACGTGCTGGGCAGCCTTGGGGTTGATGTCACGAAAAGCGACAAAATCCGCGTCTTCGCACACAATGTCACTGGGGATTTCCCCCCTGGCGATCCTACAGAAAATGCAGTCGTCCATGGCGGCTGATTATACTACCAATCCTCCAGCGCAACGCGCGCCACCGCCACGGCCACCGGGCCCGCAGTCTCTGTGCGAAGCACGCCGCGGCCCAGCCGGGCCGCCTGAACGCCCGCCACCGAGAACCGCTCT
>CAZOJR010000310.1:0-2278 GCA_964580165.1 uncultured Gaiellales bacterium | reverse complement strand
CAGTTGACACAAGCTGTAAGGTAGCGAGAGTCAAGGGGAGGTCGATGGATGAGACAAGGAACGATTACGCTGAAGCCATCAGCGCGCATTTTCGTTACGGATGGTAGTGCCGTCTTGTCTTGTTGCCAACATCTTGCCCAACGCGAGCTGCGACACGCTGGCCCCCGGAGGTCACCGAACGGACCCGACGTCGTCAGGCCCGCGGGAAGTTTCCCTTTGCCGCTCTCATCTTGGCGACGTTCAGAGTCTTCCAACGAAGACCGGGGTGTTGGTCGACCGCCGCAGCCAGAGCAGCATCCGCGGGAAACAACAGAGTCCCCTCCAGCCGGCCCGCGTTCAGTGTCCGATGGAACTCGACCTCTAGAACCGGGTATAGGTTCTTTCGGATGTCGCCGTCGTGCACCCGCTCCACCCTCTGTGCAGTGTACTCCCAGATGGGGCGAGGTAGCACACCCGCCATTGCCACGAACACAGTGCGCAGGCGCGGGTCACGGGGATCCACGAGATCTGCGAGTACCGCGGCGTCATAGAGATCCCGGGCCGCGGTGCGATCGAGTAAAGCAACCAGCTTGCCGCCTGCCAGTTCCGGGAAAGACACCAGACGGAATCTGACCGGACCGGCAAATGGGAGTTCCGCAGTTCTGTGCTCAGGATCGCCGAGCGACGCCCGGTACATGTAGTTGACTTCCAGCTTGAGACTGTCCTGGGAACCGCCTTCGTTTCGGTAGCCGAGAAAAACGGCTGACGACGCGTGGGCGTCCACACTTTCGCTCACGCGATAGCCCTGACCCTCAGCAACCGCCCTCAGCGCCGCGAGAATTGAGGGACGCTCCCCGGCTGTGGTCTCGGCATCCAGCGCCCCCACGTAGTTCAGGTCAGCATCGACCGAGAGGCGGCGGACACCGAGATGGAACAAGTTGAGCGCCGTTCCCCCCTTGAGGACCAGCCGTGGCCCCAGAAATGGATGGATGCGGGCATCGGCAAGAAGCCGGCAGAGCCTCGTCGCCTTCTCTACGACCTCGGCAGTGAAGGCTCTAGGCTCGGCCAAGGATCGCCTCCGTCTCCTCGGGCACAATCAGATTCCATCGCTTGGCCAGGGATCCACCCCGTTGTTCGCGCATCCAGTACTGGCGCGTCTTGGGAGTGCGGCTGGCCAGCCGATCGAGGACATCGTCGGGTATGAAGAGGCGATCTTTCCTCTTCTCCAGGTAGTAGCCGGCAACAGCCCATGCCCGACCCACGTTCAGCACCGCCAGATACTCTTCGAGAACCTCGACATCGATTACGCCGAACCCGTCAAGCGAGTTAAGCACCTCCTCCACTCCGCCCGCCCGGCCGGGACGTAGGAGGCAGTCAACCAGGGTCCGCTCCCGGCCGGTGATGGCAAGCTCCCGGCCCGATCGGCGCACACTCGTCACACCAAGATCTACCTTGCCCGCGGCCCGCAGGCCCGCAGGGGTCCCCATGAACTCCACCCTCGTGCCGTCAAACCCGAAGGGCTTCGCCCACTTATCGCTCACCACGGTCAGAGTGTGAAAGACGGAATGGCCCACACCGAGAAGCTCCAGAGCCGTGTGGTAGCCAAGCGGGGCGCCCCGACCGGCCACCGAGGCCACCAGGTAGGGATCGGGCGTGAACGTCTCCGTCTCCGTGTCTGGTGGCACTACTGCGTAGAGCTTGCTGCGGATGCGACGCAACCTTCCTGTCCTGACGTAGTAGTCCAGGTGCCGATAGGCCGTGTCGACAGACTCGCCGGCTCCGACTTCACGGGCGAACGCGTCCAGCGAGAAGACTGGGTTCTGGGCAAAGAAGCGCTCGGTCGACCTCATGGCAGTTTACTTTCACCTCGTTTTTACATAAGAAACTTAGGTGATTTTCAAGTATTTGTCAACTAGACACGAGCGGGCACGACAGTGCCGGTCCGGTGGGTTATAGCGATGCCATTTCAGAGTTCGTCGTCAAAACAATCCCCTCACCGCTGACGCTGCAGATACCATTCGACCAGGTTCTTGCTCGTGGTTCCGTCAGGAAACACCTTCCTCTCATCGGCGACCCCGGTGATTTCCTCCAGGAAAGCGCCGTGGACACCTTGGCCCGGGTCTTCCGACGTACCCCTGACGCAGAGGATGATGAAGTTCGCCAGCCGTCCGTCCGCGTTCGGGCGGATAACACGCCCCATCCTCTGGATCATCTGGCGACAGGAGTGGCGCACAGCCAGGATGACGCCCAGGTCTGCCTCGGGCACGTCGACTCCCTCGCCCGGCACGCGAGGGACGGC
>CAZOJR010000309.1:0-2325 GCA_964580165.1 uncultured Gaiellales bacterium | reverse complement strand
AGATGCCAAACCTTTGTCCGGCCGCACTCGAGCCAGCCGAGAATCTGCATGGGAGTTACTTGCCTCCTTGACTGCGTTGCCCCATGACTGTGTTTAGATTCGGGTAACGTACAAAGAAATCCGCTATCGAAACGGAGGAAGCAGTGGACGCATACGACATCATGCACGAGTGGGACCGAGCCGTTGGGAATGAGCCACGGTCAAACGAGGAACTCGACAGAGACGTCCCGGCTACCCTTGCGGACTATGAATATGAGGACTGGAAAGCACGTATCGAGGCCGGTAACGTGAAGGCCATCAAGGCCGGGATGAGGGTCTGGGGTTTGCCCATAGCACCATTGAGGCCATTCGAAATCGATGAAGCCATAGAGACCGAAGAAAGGCCCTATATTCCGCGCAGTGAGGCTTAAGAGGCTCAGTTAGACCCACTCCGCCACCGGCCAGACATGCCTGCCTGCCTGCCTCCGCGGTTCAAGAATCCCGAGCCGGCCGTCGCTACCCCTCGCGTATAAGCGTCGCGATGAAACCCTTTCGGCCAACGATGAAGTAGGCGAGCGGCCCAATCCAGTTGATGAATACCAGCCCGGCCCATATGCGGCGATCGCCACGAACCTCATCCGCGCTCCGGTGCGCCAAGTCCCAAAGGGCCGACACGAGCAGGCCTATCTGAGTGGCGGCAAGAACGGCTACGCCCGCCTTCCGGCTCCACGACATATCCGCCCAACGTACTTTGTCCATGAATTCCTCCCTCCACGTCATGCCTTCCAGAGAAGGTGATGATACACGCACCCGCCTTTCCCAGCCGGACCGGAACTTGCCTCTCCATGAACTCCTGGTCTATCGTGGTTGGAGGCCGTAGAGCGGGACAAGGGAACATCAGGGAGGCCGGACGATAGACAAGCCAAAAGCCGTAATGGCCCTCGATCAGGGAACTACCAGTTCCCGGGCGATCATCTTTGCCCGCGACGCCACCATCCTCGGCGCCGCCCAGGAGTCCTTCCCTCAGTATTATCCGGAGTCCGGATGGGTCGAGCACAACCCGGAAGACATCTGGCAGACTCAGCTCCGATGCGCCCAACTCGCGCTGGAGCAGGCGGGGCTGACCGCGGCAGACCTGGCTGGTATCGGAATCGCAAACCAGAGAGAGACGGTCCTCCTGTGGGACGCTGAGACCGGAGTATCCTTGGGGAACGCAATCGTGTGGCAATGCCGCCGCACGGCAAACCGTTGCGAAGAACTCAAGCAAGCCGGGCTCGAAGCAGCCATCCAAGCCCGCACGGGTCTCCGTCTCGACCCCTACTTCAGCGCCACAAAGATCGAATGGCTGCTTGCCAACCGCGAAGAAGCAACCGACCTCCTCGCCCAAGGCCGCCTGCGCGCCGGCACCATTGACAGCTTCCTGATCTGGCGTCTCACCGGAGGGCGCGCCCACGTAACCGACTACAGCAACGCCTCGCGTACTATGCTGCTCGACCTGCACAGCCTGCAATGGGCAGACGACATGCTTGAGACGTTCGGCATACCCAGGCCAATACTGCCCCGGCTATGCCCCTCGTCGGGGTTGATCGCTCATACCGAGCCCTCGTTGCTGGGAGCGGCCGTCCCAATTGCCGGCGTAGCCGGAGATCAGCAAGCAGCCCTGTTTGGGCAGGGCGCACTTCAACCGGGTGAGAGCAAGAGCACCTACGGAACTGGCTGTTTCGTACTGATGAATGTGGGAACAAGCCCGGCCCACACGGACCACGGCCTGCTGTCGACCGTAGCCTGGGTTCTGGACGCAGAAAGATCTGGGGCGGGGCGCATGAATGACAGGCCGGATGCACGGAGTACGGATGGCAGCACAGCCGGCACTCCCGGTGGAACAATCCGTGTGATCTATGCGCTCGAAGGTTCGGTCTTCACGGCCGGCGCAGCCGCTCAGTGGCTACATGATGCCCTGGGAATCATTAGAAACCCGTCGGAGATTGGCCCTCTCGCCGCGCAAGCGCCTGACAACGGCGGAGTCTACTTCGTCCCGGCTTTGACCGGACTTGGCAGTCCTATCTGGGATCCATACGCGCGCGGTCTGCTGATCGGCCTCACCCGTTCCACCAAGGCCGAGCACCTGGCACGAGCCACCGAAGAGGCCATCTGTTTCCAGACCCGCGCAGTGCTGGACGCCATGAAAAAGACCTCAGGGGTCGAGATAGCGGCGCTACGGGCCGATGGTGGAGCTGCAGGCGATGACTTTCTTCTGCAACTGCAGGCAGACCTCCTTGGCGTACCCGTGATCAGGTCGCAGATCCAGGAGATCACAGCTCTGGGGGCCGCCGCGCTTGCAGGAAT
>CAZOJR010000308.1:1046-2337 GCA_964580165.1 uncultured Gaiellales bacterium | reverse complement strand
CGTGAAATGGCAGTAGGTCTGCGACGCCAACCCGAAATGGCCGATGTTCACCGTCTGATAAACCGCTCTGGCCTGAGCCCGCAACACCTGTTGCACCAGGGCCGCCTTGCCCCGTCCGGCCGGCGTGTACCGGTCGATCCATTCGGCCGTCTCCCGGGTGACGGCACGGATCTCCTGAGAAGTCGCGGCCATGGCATCAAACGCCGGTGCCGGCAGACCCAAGCTCGACAAGATATCGAGTAGATGATCGAGGTGAAATGGGTCGGGCAGGTCGTGAACTCGATACACGGTAGGAACATGCTCGCGCTCCAGAAACATCGCCACCTGTTCGTTCGCTAAGACCATGAAGTTCTCGATGAACCGGTGGCTTTCCAGCTCCTCGCTGGGATCGGCCGATACCACCCGGCCTCTTTCATCCCATTCGAATTCCGGTTCGGTGGATTCGATCTGGAGGCTGCCCCGTTCGTCCCGATGTTCCTGCAGTATCCGCGCCAGCGATCTCCCCCATTCCAGCGGTTCCGCCAGTTCCCGATCTACCGGCTCCGTTCCCCGGAACACCCGTTCCAGCTGCTCGTAGTCCATTCTTTTGTCGCTGCGTATGAGCGACCGGTAGAAAGCGCTCTCGAGTACCCGTCCACGGTCGTCAACCTCCATCTTCACCGTCACCGCCTTGCGGTCCTCGTCAGGACGGAGAGAACATACTCCCGACGATAGCTGGGGAGGCAGCATCGGCTCGACCCCGGTGGCAACGTAAACCGAATTCCCCCGCCGGAGGGCTTCGCGGTCGAGTGCCATGCCCTCCCTCACGAAATACGACACATCGGCTATGTGCACATACACAACGATCGTCCCGCAGGGAGTACGCTCGAACGACAGAGCATCATCGAAATCCTGGGCCATTACCGGGTCCACGGTAAAGGTATACATGTCCCGAAGATCGATCCGGTTGGAGTCTGACTTGGCCTGCAACTCCGCCGCCGCCGCGGCCTCGGCCAGCACCTTGGGGGCAAAACCCCGCTGAACCAGGCTGTCGACCAGCAGGGCCTCCATGACATCGTTCAGCACATTGCTCTTACCCAGGGAGCGGACTATCTGTGCCTTGAAACCATACGAGAAGGTGAATAGCACCAAGTCGCCGGGCTGGGGCCTTACAGGGCTCCGTTCTACCGGTAGTGCCGGACCGGACTGGAACAAAGGTTCGACTTCGAGACTCTTGCCTCTACGGATGACCACGCCGGCAATGTTGGCCGATCTTCCTGTCGGGTCACCGGCGGGAATGAGACCGGCCCGG
>CAZOJR010000308.1:0-1036 GCA_964580165.1 uncultured Gaiellales bacterium | reverse complement strand
GGCGCCGGTCGGACCGGCTGCGCCCCGGGGTATGCCGCGCCATGGACCCTAGCTCCCGGTTGCCCCGGGCGGCGATCCGACATCTGGGCACCCGGTTGGCATGGAACGCCGCGCGGCAGGCCGGCTCCGGGAGCGCCTGCCGCGCGGCCGCGGAGGGACGAACTCCAGAGTAACCCATTCGTCCTCATACAATCGCTGCCCGGGGACGAACCCGTATTTTTGGGCAACATTCAGAAGCTCGAATTCCTGGGCGCCCGCGAGAATGCCCGAGACAACCATCCGCAGCGGCAAATGGGCGTCGGTCGCAGCCGGATTCGGGCATCCTCCGCCTGCAAGTGATCCTCCTTCGCCAAACCTGCGGATCAAGGCCACCACCGGCTCCAGGGTCATGTTGGCAAGCACAGTCGCCCCTGCAAACCATTCAGAAGCGGCCCCGGCTACGTCGACCTCGTGGATGCCAACAATTTCGCCAACCCTGTTGGCCTCCACATTCGCCCTCGCCGAGATGAGTGCCACCGGATCACTGTCAAATGCTATTACCGGCCCCCAGCCGAGTTTGGCCGCCGCTATCGCCAGGATTCCTGATCCCGTGCCCACGTCGACGACCGGCCCGGCAGGCCCCGGAGCTTGGAACAACTGCAGAACCCCTCTCGTGGTGGGATGCATCCCGGTACCAAAGCCAAGACCGGGGTTGATCACCACCTCTATCTCCGCTGCTCCGCCCGCGGTGTCTATGCCATCCGGAATTCTGACGGCTGTGGCCTCACCGGCAAATAACATCCCCTTGACCGTGCGCTCCCACGGTGGACATATACGAACGTGACCGACAATGACCGGATGGAAGTGTTCTTTCCATCCGTCCACCCACTCTCGAGATATCTCACACGTTTCCCACCGCAACCGTCCCGACGCGCATAGAGCCGGCAGAGACGATTCCAGAATCGCGTCAATATCGAGCGCCGCGCCATCCGACGGATAAAAGACCAGAGTCACCAAACCGTTTTCGCCGGCCGGAAAACCCTCCACGCCGGAACAA
>CAZOJR010000307.1:0-2394 GCA_964580165.1 uncultured Gaiellales bacterium | reverse complement strand
CTGCCGACCACTCTGGATTACCTGTATAAGGGCGGACGGATCGGACGGGCGGCGCATCTGGTTGGCACTTTGCTCAACATCAGGCCGATACTGACAATCGAAGACGGGGTGGCCGACGTTTTCAAGAAGACCAGAGGGCTACGCCAAGCTCTGGCGACCATGCGTGACGGACTGCTTGAACGTACCAGGCCGGGATCGGACGTATACGCCAATCTGTCGCACGGTCTCAACCTTCCGGTCATGAGGCAACTTCAGAACCTGCTGCTGGAAGTGTCTGACCGGCGGATCCATCTTCGTCCGCCGAGTATCGTTGGCTCCGTCATCGGTACCTACATTGGCCCGGGGGCGGTAGGCCTGGGTTTCATCGAGGAGTAGGTACCGGGAAGGGATAGATTCCGGCAGTGCGTGATATACTGCCGCCGACATTCGATAGGAGTCTTCTTCAGGCGTTGCGAAGGGCCGAGCTTTGCACTCTGATCCCGCCCGCGTGCAGTCACGTCCTCTCGTTTGCCGCAACACAACTCTAGAGGAAGACTCAAGAGGGAGGATGATATGGCGGCTGCCAAACTGTATGTGGGCAATCTCAGCTACGACACCACCGAAGCTAGCATCAGGTCGTTGTTTGAGCAACACGGAGAGGTGACATCGGTCAACCTTATCACTGACCGTGACAGCGGCCGGCCCAAAGGCTTCGGCTTTGTAGAGATGGCAACTGCCGAGATGGCCGAAGCCGCCAAGAGCGCGCTCGACGGTACTCAGATCGATGGTCGCACAATCAAGGTAGACACGGCCAAAGAACCGCAACCCCGCGCACCCCGCACCGGCGGCTACGGCCGCGGCGGCGGTTATGGTGGCGGCGGCGGTTATGGCGGTGGTGGTGGCGGCGGCGGCGGCGGATACGGCGGCCGTCGCTGGTAGAGGTCGATGCCAGAATCGAATCGTACCGGCCGTCACGGGGATGAGGCCGGATGGCTGTTGAACGCAGGTAGCCGTGCGTGATGGCCGGTCGGAGTGTACCTTAGCGATCGTTGCTGTTTTGTGGCCTCATCTCGTCAACTCCCGCAAGGGCAGGTCTCTGCTGGCTATAGCTTCTGTTATGGTCGATGAGATCTGTACTGGTACCTGTTATTGGACGGATCGCACCATGTCAAGGCATGGTGCGATCCGGTCTAAAGTCGGCCGCCGACAGGCTCGGCTATTACGTCTCCCACTTCGACACTGTCGAAATTGATTCGAGCTTTTACGGCTTTCCCGCGTCCTCCACTACACAGCGTCAGTCTCCCGACTCCGATCGAGCGGCCGTTGCCGCGCTTGCCGATCGGCTGGTTCACCATACTGAAGTGATCGTCACGAGGGGCGAGAGCTACCGCTGGGAGGCGAAGGCCGGGAACTCATGCAGGCGGAGCGAGGGGAGTGACTTGCGTGGCACAAATTAAACCGGCGATTTGCTGCCCGGTGTGTTCAGATTTCGACCGGCGATTAGTGTCCAGATCTCGACCGGCGTTGACAGGCGGTGGCAGGAGGGTATTCCCCCGCATAAATTGAGTATAGAATGATGCCAATTGAGGTCAATGCAGTAGTCTTCTGGGATCTGTGGGATGTCTCTGTTGCTTGCGTGTCGGCATCAGTCGGATGGCCACTCTCGCCGCTATCGGTGAGTTTACGCCGTTTGTGCTTCTGAACCACCGCGGTTCGTCAGACGGAGTTCCAGATCAGACCTTGAAAGAGATTGAGAAGGGCAAACTCGAGCTGTCTCAAGGGGAAAAGGTGACATGACTGAAAAGAAGCATGAAAAACTCATCATGACCGATTTTAACACTGAGAAGGACAATATTGGTACGCTGCTTTATAGGCTAGATGATAAGAAGATAAGTGGAATTCCCTTTTTCACTGATTGTGCGTGGATATGGCCTAGTCCAGAAGAAATCGTCATGGAGGCCAAATCTCATTCACACGAGTTTGATGAGATCATTACTCTGTTTGGTACTAATCCTGATGATCCAACAGAGTTGTATGCTGAAGTAGAATTGTGGCTAGGTGATGAGAAGTATCTTATTACTAAGAGCTGCATTGTCTATGTGCCAAAGGGACTCAAGCATTGCCCGACGATTTTCAGAAATGTCACGAGACCCATTTTCCACTATATTGTGGGGGACGCCAGTAAATACACCACCTAGGGTCTCATAGGGTTGCCCGAAGCAGGCCGGTAGAGCATCACTCGCGGATGTTCTGCCGGTGTTCTTTGTGAATAGGTTTGCGCACTACAGTACTCGATGCTACTGCAACCAGGGTTGGGATTCATAAAGATCCCCGTTTTGTACTGAACACCCCTGGTGTTGCGTATGTCAGCGAGCAAGGCACTGAAGAGAGCGGTTGCGGCTATTGCTGCGGTTC
>CAZOJR010000306.1:0-2411 GCA_964580165.1 uncultured Gaiellales bacterium | reverse complement strand
GTGGGAGGCTACTGGAGCGATGTAGGCAACCTGCGCGAGTACGTGCGAGGTAATGGTGACGCGCTGGCGGGCCGGGTCGACGTGGACATACCAGGCAGCGAGATTCGCCCGGGAGTGTGGGTGGACGAGGGCGCTGAGATAGCCATCTCAGTGCGCGTCGAACCCCCGGTCGCCATTGGTCGAGGGTGCCGGATAGGCGAGGATGCCGTGATCGAAGGCCCCTGTGTTATCGGCGATGAGTGTGTCGTGGGGGCGGGGGCGCATGTGGCGCGGACCCTACTATTGCAGAGGGCTCAGGTGTCTTCCGGGGCGGTACTCGTCGACGGGATCGTCGGTCAGAGAACGAATGCGAAGGACGGCGATTTCTGCAGTGGCCTCTGAGCCGTCAACATGCGCTTTGGGGGGCAGGGGCCGTGGGGCGTGGGATATAGCCCGCCTTGCAGACCGGCTGTGGAATGCCGTGGCCGAACCCGTTCTCACTGTCTTGTTTCCTCCCCGGTGTGTCGGCTGTGGCGACTTCGAGTCATATCTATGTTCCTCGTGCCGGGATACTCTCGAGGCGATCGGCGGCGACTCGTGTCCACGTTGCGGCGAACCTGGGCCGGTTACTTTAGTGGGCGGCCGCTGCGCCCACTGCATGGGTGAAGAGGTCACCTACGCCGGCGCGCGGGCCGCGTTTCGCCACCAAGGGGTGGCAAGGAGGATGGTGGCCGATTTCAAGTTCGGCGGACAGCCGGTGCTGGGCAGGGTGATGGCCGATCTGGCCAGGCCGGCCTTCTTGGATTTCATCTCGAAGATAGCCTCCGACGATCGGGTTGTTGTGACCTGGGTGCCATGTCATCGAACGGCCCAGCGCAAGCGTGGTTATAACCAGGCCCAGGTGTTGGCTCGGGCGCTGGTCTCCGGTCCGCGGTCGCTCTCCCAAGCCCCGCTCGTGTGCAAAACTGCGCCGACAAAACATCAGAAGGGGCTGGGCAGGGAAGGGCGCCAGTGTAACCTTCAAGGGGCATTTTTGCTTGACGATAGGGCATCATCCCGGGTGCCTCCTGGCATCGAGGCTCTCATTCTGGTGGATGACGTCTATACAACCGGGGCGACGGCGAAGGAGGTGTCCTCAGTACTCGTCGCGGGTATTGGATTACCGGTATACGTTTTCACCTTCTCTCGGGCTGTCAGCAGCATAGGCGAAAGGCACGACTAAGGGAGGGATGTGGTATCTTCACCGTTCTTCAAACCGATGTTGACCACCTGTTATACGGGTATCCAGAGTAAGGTTATACGACGAATCAAGGAGCGGGACCGGCGTGAACCTCACGGTCAAAGGTAGAAATCTGGTTCTAACAGATGCGATCAATGCATATGCCGAGGAGAAGATGGGCAAGCTGGGTAAATACCTGGCCAATGGCACTCGGTGCGAGGTCGAACTGTGGACCGAGAAGAATCCCAGCATAGCCGACAACCAAGTCGTGGAAGTCACGATCTTCACCAAGGGGCCCGTAATTAGGGCACGCGAGGCCTCTCCCGATATCTACGCGTCCATCGATCTGGTGTTTGCCAAGCTGGAGCGCCAGGTGAAGAAGTACAGGGGCAAGCTTGTAGCCCGGTCGCAAGGGGCTCACAAGGAAGCCATTGCCTCTGAAGGCTTCATGATGCCTGAGGAGGCCGAGGAGCCGGAGGCCGAGCCGCCCACTCCGCTCATTGTGAAGACGAAGCAGTTCATGGTCAAGCCGATGACGCCCGAAGAAGCCGCTCTGCAGTTGGAGCTGGTCGGGCATGATTTCTACGTCTTCACAAATTCCGAAACCGGAGAAACGGCGGTGGTATATCGCCGTCGTGACGGCAACTACGGACTTATCGAGGCTCAAAGCTAGAGTTTAGAGGCCAGGGCGTAAGCCCGGTACCGGTCCAGCGCCGGTATGGGTTGAGCCTTGCGCGAAGGACACAGCCGGTGATTAGCTTCGTTGACAAAGTCCTCCGCTTCGGCGAAGGCAAGAAACTGAAACAGCTCGAGGCGGCGGTAGCTAAGGTAGCCGTGCTGGAGAGCGATATCTCCTCTCTGTCAGACGCGGCTCTGCGTGCGAAGACCGACGAGTTCAAGCAGCGGTACCAAGCGGGCGAGAGTCTCGACGACCTGACGCCCGAGGCTTTTGCCGTCGTCCGGGAAGCAGCCCGCCGCACGACGGGCATGCGTCCGTTCGATGTCCAGGTCATGGGTGCTGTAGTTCTGCATCAGGGGTCCATCGCTGAGATGAAGACCGGCGAGGGTAAGACTCTTGTTGCAACCATGCCCGTGTATCTCAATGCGCTGGCGGGGCGGGGCGTTCACGTAGTTACCGTCAACGACTACCTTGCCGGGCGTGACGCCGCTTGGATGGGTCCTGTGTACGAGTTCTTGGGAATGTCGGTGTCAG
>CAZOJR010000305.1:0-2415 GCA_964580165.1 uncultured Gaiellales bacterium | reverse complement strand
CCTCGTGCCGGAGGTTCGAGTCCTCCCGGGGGCACTGACAATGCGCACGGCCTGCGATATCTGGCGACGAGGTTGGACGGGGGCGTGAAGCTCCCCCGGACGAGCTAGACGGACGACCCGGGGCTGTCCGATGAAATCGGACAGCCCCGGGGTTGATGTATCGCTGAGTGGTGATGGACTCTACTTGCGTATTTTGCCTACTCAGCGAACTCCTCGCTGCGGAATACCTCTTGACCGGCGAAGTAGGTCAGCAAGGCTGTCGTATTGTGGATCTCGGTTGGGTCGATCTCCAGGATGTTCTGGCTGAGAACAACCAGGTCGGCCGTCTTACCCACTTCCAGAGATCCTAGCTCGTCTTCCTTGAAGATGGCACGCGCACCGTTGATAGTGAAGGATTCGATCATCTGCTCCACGGTGACGCACTCGGTTGGGTTGAGAGCGGTGTCGTAGTCCGGGTCAACGTAGATATCGCTGCCATCCGGCACCGTACGTGTGACTCCGATTTCGATGGCCAACATCGGATCGGGCGGCCACGACACCGGGTAGTCACTTGCAGAAGCTACTGTCACACCTGCGTCGAAGAAGCTCTTCATCGGATATTGCTCATCGGCGCGCTCTTGGCCGACGTATTCAACGGCCTGCGTATAGTAGGTGTCGACCACGAACCAATACGGCTGCGGTACGGCAATCACGCCGAGGTCGGCGAAGCGGGGAATGTCGCTCTCGTTGACCAGTTGTAGATGGGTAATCATGTTGCGGGAATCGCGCTCACCGTTCTGCTGACGGGCATATGCAAAGCCATCGAGAGTGATGCGGGTAGAAGCATCTCCAATCGAGTGGACGTGGATTTGGATACCTGCCTCGTCGAGCGCTGCGCATATCTCGTTGTAGTGTTGCGGGTCCCAGAGCAACTCACCCCGATAATCGGGACGGATATCGTATGGCTCCTCCAGGTAGGCGGTCATACCCTCAAGTACTCCGTCCATGAAGATCTTGGCTGCAACGATCTCGAAGAGGCCTCCCTCTTCCGCGGTTCGCGCAGCGATGATGCTGTCCACGATGGAGAGATCATCCGTCGGCTCCACGTTCATCGCGGTCGGGAAGCGGATGGTCATTGTGCCCGAGGCTTCGAAGTCGTGCAGGGCCTGCAGCGCGGCCGCATCGCCACTGGGCATGCTGGGAATGTAGACGGTGGTCAAGCCCAGCGAGTGAGCGAAATCCTGGAAGTAGGTGAGACCTTCAACTAGTTCTTCGGCGGTGTAGGGTGGGATCACGTCTGCCACTAGAGCGATGGCGTTCTCGCGAAGGGTGCCAGATGGGTTGCCTTCGGCGTCACGCTCGATCACGCCCCCCTCAGGATTCGGAGTGTCGGCGGTGACGCCTGCCAACTCAAGAGTCTTAGTGTTAACCCAGACCGAGTGGTAGTCCTCCGAATAGAGCGCCGCCGGGATATCGGCACAGACCTCGTCCAGCATGGCCGTGGTGGGTCCGTGCTCTCCGAACACAGAGTTAATCCAACCCGCGCCCTGGAGGGAAGTCAACCCTGGGGTCGCAGCGATGAAATCTGCAATGGTTTGCTGGTATTCCGCCACTGAGCCGATGCCGTACAGCGGTACCTCGTAGATATCGGAGACACCCGAGGTGGCATGGGCATGGCTGTCGATCAGACCGGGCAACACCAGTCTTCCGGCGAGATCGATGACCTCTGTGTCAGCGTCGATCCATTCTTCGGCGTCTGACGAGCTGCCTACAAAGACGATGGTGTCATCCCGGATCGCGAT
Organism: uncultured Gaiellales bacterium; assembly: GCA_964580165.1. Classification (GTDB taxonomy): domain Bacteria; phylum Actinomycetota; class Thermoleophilia; order RBG-16-64-13; family RBG-16-64-13; genus RBG-16-64-13. The sequence continues at coordinate 634 of CAZOJR010000305.1, read as the reverse complement.
GGCTTCTGCCGTTGAGCGGTCTTCATCCACAGTGTAGATAACGCCGTTGGTCAGCACCAGATCGGCCTTTTCACCATCGTTGGCATCAGCCGGGTGTACCCAACGGGAGCTATCTTTCACTATCAGAGGAGTGGATGGATTTGCCACGTTTGGCCACGCCAGCGCGGCGCTGGCACCGGCAATCACCAATAGAGCAAGGGACAATACAGCAACAAGATGCAAACGACCGAGAACCCTCATAGCGTTACCTCCCTTGTATCCTTCATGTCTATGTGCTTGAAGGGGGACCCCAGACTACTCTTTCGCTGGACGCCTCTGGGCCGGTGGATATCTGTAAAGCGCCTCCTTTCGCCATGCTCTTCTCCCCGGCATCTTGCGGGATGGCGATCGCTATGAATCTACTACGCCGCTGGATGGCAGGTCAATCCATCACACAGCTAAGCACCTGCAATAGTGCGATGTCTTCTGGTCTGAAATCCAAGGGCCAAAACGGTCTCACGAACAAATGCGGTCGGTCGTAAGTGACGGTGGCACTGCGGCTCATCAATCGTTCCAGTAGATGCGCATAGTGAGCCGCAGTGTACATTTGCCTCGCAGGGATGCAGCATACTCCGCCCATGACCTGATCTTGGGG
>CAZOJR010000304.1:0-2470 GCA_964580165.1 uncultured Gaiellales bacterium | reverse complement strand
TCAAGAGAGGCTGGTGCCGCCCCGGTGGGGGCGGCACCAGCCGGAGGTATCACCCGGACTTCCCTGATTTATGGAGGTAGCTGCGGTGGAGCAGTCGCAGTGAGGTAGTCGTTATACTTGAACAGGTATTATACTGAGCAAAGTATTACAATGCGTGACGGCATTGGGGCGAATGGAGGAGGAGAATGATCCGTCGAGATAGGTGGGTAAGGTGGTTCGGGACGGTGCTGCTGGCCGCCTTGGTAGCGGGAATGCTTGCCTGTGCCGGGTGCGGCGGCTCTGAACAGGTTTCCGGGACAGTGATGGGTGATGTCTCCAGCGAGGCTACCACGATCAGCACTTCGCAGTACCCTGACACCACGGCGCAGACCAATCCCTGGACGGAGAGGAAGTCTTCCACGTCCGTGGTTTCTGGCACTCAGCCCGACGCCAGTTCTTCGACCGACGTCTCAATCACCGGCAGTTCCACCACCAACGGTGTTACCACCAGCACCAGCCAGGCCGTTACTACCACCACGCATGCGACGACAACGACGACAGCTCAGCCGACGACCACGTCGAAGTCCACCACCACGACAGCCGCCGCAGTCGTATTGCAGGTTACGGGGCCGTCGGGGACGGAGTCCTACACATTGGCGCAACTCAAAGCTAAGCCAGCCGTCTCCGGCTACTGGGGAGCGCACAAGGACAACACTTCCGTTCACCGCTACACCGGCGTATCTATTTTCGACCTGCTGGCCGAAGCCGGCGGACTTCCCTCGGGGAAAGGGTTACGCATAACGGCGTCCGATGGTTTCACCTGTGACTATGAATCATGGAGACTCGAGGCCATGACCAATGGCACGTACCAGATGTGGGATAGCAACGGCACGCTCGTGACCTGGGCCGACGACATCGAGACCACCGGATCGGTACAGATGGTGGTCGCCTATGCGATGGACGAAAAGCCTCTCCCCACCAGCGGTGAAGGGGCTGGTCCCCTGCGTGTTGTTCTTATCCAGGATAACCAGAACATGCTAACCGAGGGCAAGTACTCGCCTTATCTGGTCAAGTCCATTGCCGTTCGGTGAAAACGCCACTCGATCGCGCGCTGAAGCGTGCGCGACGGGTGAGCACGATCTATGAAAGCGGCACAGTCCGAAGTGCGGGGCCGCAGAAAGGGAGAGGAAACAAAATGAATCAACGCGAGCGATGGATGAAGCGGGTCGGTCTTCTGCTACTGACCCTAGCGCTGGGGATGTTCGTACTAAGTGGGTGTGGAAGTTCCTCCGGCGATGTGTCAACTACGGTGAATCCCGATTCGGAGGTGACCTCCAGCACCACGCAGCAACCTACGACAACCACTGCCGCGGCGCAGACGACCACTACCCAGACGGACACCACCACGCCGTCGACCTCGGGAACGGAGACCACGGGGGGTGCGGGCGCACTGGAGGTCAGCGGACCATCGGGCACCAAGTCATATACCCTGGATGAACTCAAGGCCATGACGCCCGTATCTGGATACTGGGGCGCACACAAAGGTGACATCCCCTATACGACCAACCAGTACAAGGGCGTGGATCTTATGACCTTGTTGGAAGAAGTCGGCGGCATACCGGCGGGCGCCAGCCTCGAGATCAATACCAGTGACAATTTCCCCTGCACATACGACTCTACCCGCCTGGCGTCGATCACGAATGGTGCGTACCAGGCTTGGGACAAGCTCACCGGCGAAGAGACCACCGCACCTGTGCAACTCATCGTCGCGTACGAGATCGACGGAGAGTCTTTACCCACGAGCGGCGAAGGCGCGGGCCCGCTACGGCTTGTTCCTGTGCTCGCGGCTGATACCCATGTGACCGAGGGCAAATATTCGCCCTATCTGATGGTTTCCGCAAAGGTACTGCAGTAGCTGTTGAGGTACTGAGAAAAGGAGTTTTCGTATGGCCCGACGCTTCAAAGAACTCATTCTGGTGGCTCTATCCACCCTACTCCTGGTATTGGGCCTTGCCCCGGTGGCTCTGGCCACCTCCTGGAGTGATGTCCCCGACTCCATGCTTACCTCCTATGGTGTGAGCGAGGCGCAGGTAAAAGCTGTCTCAAACGGATATACGGATGGGACCTTCGGACCCTATAAGAACATCACCCGGGCTCAGTTCGTCAAGATGGCCGATGCCGCCTTCGGCATCGCTTCTATTGACTCGCTCACCCCGGCCTTTGGTGATGTTCCTCGTACCCACTTCTACTACAAGGAGATCGAAGCGGCCTACGCCGCCGGTCTTGTAAACGGTGTAGGTAGCGGTCTCTTCGCTCCGGAACGCAACCTAAGCCGGGAACAGGCCATTGCCATCATCGCCCGCCGGGTGGCGCAAGAAGAGGGATTTGATCTGACGACTGAACTCACTGAAGCCGAGATATCTACCGCCTTAGGCGCTTATGCCGACGGACCTCTGGTTAGTACTCCCCTACGAGATGAGATGGCCTACGC
>CAZOJR010000303.1:0-2473 GCA_964580165.1 uncultured Gaiellales bacterium | reverse complement strand
GTGCCACCAGCTTCATAGTTATCATCAAGCGTAAGCACGCAGAAGGGAACCTTGGTGTAGATGGCGAAACCACTCCAACTGGAGGCGTGGGCTACGTTGCAGTAGACGGTTATTCCCGAACCCGAGCCTGAGCCCCAACCCAAAGCCCACTCTCCCAGAGTGGGCTGCGAGCCCAGGAAGTAGAAGCTGGAGGCAAGGCTGAAAGCACTGTAACCGATACTTGTGACGCTGGCGGGGATGATTACGGTGCTGAGTGGCACGTTGCTAAACGCGCCGTCACTGGCTAGACCGTCGGGAAGAACTATGGAATGAAACACGCAGCCGCTAAATGCCGCGGGTCCAATGGTGGCAACACCGCTTCCAATAGTCACTGAAGCGATCCCCTCGCACGCACCAAAGGCGCTGCGCCCGATGGTGACTACGCTATCAGGGATGACAACAGACGTAAGTCCCGTGCAACAATAGAATGCAGCGCACCCGATACTGGTCATGGTGCCAGGCAGAGTGATCGACGTGATGTCGGTCCGATTGTAGAAAGCGCCGTTCACCACGTAGTTCTTTTCAAAGGCTACATCGTAGATCTCCGTCACCGTATACCCGTTGATGCTGCTGGGAATGACCACGTCCCCCCCAGGCCCTACGTACTTGGTAATGGTGGCGTTGGTTCCGGAGGTGGTGTAGGTGTAGTCACAGGTCCACTTGGCATAGAGAGTGGCGTCGGCTGTGACCGTATAGGGGAAGCTCACCTGGTTTGTAAGAGCTTCCTCGGCATACCAGCCCCCGAAGGTATATCCGGGCCGAGCCGAGGTAGTGGGAGCTTCTATCTGTGAGCCACTGGCGGCAACCACGCTCGTTAGAGGTTGACCCTGGTTCATGAAGGTAACAAGATGCGAGTCCTGTTCCAGGGTGATATCAAACTGGCTGTTCTCGTCAGTCTGGTACTCATCCAGAGTTGGTGAGTAAGTAAGAGCGGTTATCTTGTTTTCCAGAGGATAGAACTCATAGAGTCTCATCCAGCCGTTGCCGCCGTTCGGCTCGCTCGTATAGTCGGCGAGGATGTTATAGACGGTGTTACCGGCGTCCCCGGTATCGGTGCCGCAGTACTCCCCGGCGATATGCCCGCAAAGAACGGCGATCACATTGGCATGAGCCCGTACGATGTTGTTACGGATGGCCGGACCGGAGACCGCCTCTCCCCCGGCCATGTCTCCTGTCGGCTGCACGTAACCGTGGGTGATGATGATGGCCTTGCGGGTGGGATAGCTGTCAAGCACCCCGTTCGCCCATTCCGTAGCCGCGTTAAGAAGCGAGGGAGTGCAGACCAGGTTAAGGACGATAAAGTCCTGCCCCATGGCGCTGAAGAGTTGGTAGCTACTTGTGTTGCTGCCCTCGGGATAGCCTCCTATATACCAGGGGAAGGAGATAAAACTGCTCGCGGGGAAGTACGCGTTGAACTTGGTGGTATCGGCCGCATCTAGATTGACATCGTGGTTGCCGGGGGTAATAGAGTAGGGAATGCCAGCCTCCCGGATGGTGTTCATGGCCTCTTGTGCGTTCTCCCACTGGGCGTCACTCTCGTAGTCGTCGATGATGTCGCCGGTATGAACCGCAAAGACAATGTTCGCGCTCGTCTTATGGTCGGCTATCCACTGGGTTTGAGCCCGGAAGATCTCGGGATAGCTCTCTGAGTAGAACTGGGTGTCGGGGATAACGGCGATGGTGAAGTGATCAGCCCCGGCCGGACTCACCTTCACCGTACAGCTGGCTTCGTATCCCCCGTCCCCGGTAGTTACGGTGATGGTGGCCGTACCCACCCCCTTGCCGGTGACAAGACCGGTGCCGGAAACGGTGGCTATGCTCGGGTTGCTTGAGGTCCAGGTGACGGTTTGATTGCCGGCATCATCGGGAGTAACGGTGGCGGTAAGCTGAGTGCTTTTACCCACCGCGACCTTGCCCGTGCTTGTATCCAGGCTGACCCCGGAAACAGGAACCGAGAGATTGCCGAACCGGGCGGTAACGGTGACGTCGGCTTCGGGAAGAGTGAAGCTGTAGATGCCTCCCGTCTCGGTGATGGTGGTGTAAGTGACCCCGCCGTCTGCGGTGTACTTGAGACTGCCGGAAAGGAGTTGCCAGCCCTCGGCGGGTTGAGGAGTAACCGTGACTTTGGTGCCGACGATGCCGCTTGTGGGGCTGAGCGAGAGGGCGCCCCCGGTGATGGAGCCATCTACCGTTACCGTGTTTATGCGGGGGATCTGGAAGGTGAGTTCGGTCACGAACTTGGCCTGGTTGTTCGCGGTGCATCTTGCATCACGCTCAGACATAGTAGGAGTGGACCCGTCCCCGTACTCGGTCGCAGAAAGCCCATACCAGAAGCGATAGGCGTTAAGGGTGTCATACGGCTGATTATCGACGTAGGTGCTCTTGCCTCCCCAGCCGGTGATAGCCAGAACCGCGGGCACTTCCCGGTTCTCTC
>CAZOJR010000302.1:958-2506 GCA_964580165.1 uncultured Gaiellales bacterium | reverse complement strand
CAAGACCAACCGAAGTCCGGCGCGAAACAGACAAAAACCAACCGCGGCGGCGACAAAGAACGCCAGAACGTCCGTCCGGGCGAACCACCAGACCGATCCCCGGTCTATGGCCTTGAACGCGAGGACCACCGCGAGCACTCCAACGGACTGGGTCGCGAAGATGAGCGCGGCGTACAGGAGCTCGCCAAGGAGCCCGACGGCTCCTTTTCTTCCGCTCACCCCGGCCCGTGCGTCCACCCCGGCCCGTGCGTCCACCTTGACCCGCAGTGAGAAGAGCAGGCTCCCTGTGAATCCCAGGATCACCGGCGCCGCGATAAGAAACGGTCCGGGGAAATATCCCTCCAGCAGGACGAGATAGAGCGTGAGAAGGATGCTGAAGATAAACGCTTCCACCGCTCCCCGGCAGGCACTGGCTGCGGCAAGGAACCTCAGGAGACCCCCTTTCGGGATTGGGATTATCTCTTCTTGAGCCTGTATCCGATACCCCAAACAGTCTCTATGCACGATCCGGCGTCGCCCAGCTTACGCCGCAACCGGAGGATAGCGTTGTCGACGGATCGGTCGCCGGGAACCTCCCTCACGTCCCAAATGGTTTCCAACAAGTATGCACGGCTGAACGCGCGCCCGCTGTTACGCAAGAACAGATGCAAGAGTTCGAACTCGGTGTTGCTGAGATCGATGGGCTGATCCTGCAAGACCACCGTGTGTGCCCCTGGATCCAGAGTGAGATCGCCGTAACTGAGGCATTGGACCTGCTCTTCGCGGTCGGAGCGGATGGTGGCCCGAACAAGCTCCGCCCGCCTCAGAAGAGCTCTGACCCGCGCCAGCAGCTCTCTGATGCCAAATGGTTTGGGCAGATAATCATCAGCGCCCAGTTCCAGCCCGATCACCCGGTCCACCTCCTCCCCTCGCGCCGTCAGCATCAACACAGGAGTGGTTGCCGAGCTGCGAATAATCCTCAACACCTCCAAGCCATCCATCCCCGGAAGCATCCAGTCGAGAATAACCACATCGGGCGGATCGGAGGTATGAAGAGCGACGCCACTCTCACCGCTTTCGGCCGGGACCACCTGATATCCCGCTCCGGATAGCTCCCGCTCAAGCAGACGGCGCAGTTCCAGGTCGTCCTCGATGATCAGAATCTTTGCCATGTTGGGTCAAATCTAGCAAATCGCCGACATTAGGATGTCGCATTCTTGTTGTGAGGCCGTTGCAAGTGCGTCGCCGAGGATAGGTGGCGGTGGGCGCGCCGTCGCCGACGGTGGACGGTCGTTGGGCGCGGCGGCGGTGGGCGCGTCGGCGGTGAACGGTACGGCAACCTCGAAACAGGGTTCGTGAACATCCCGTGTCAAGCTGAAAGCTTCGTCCGGTGTGTTATCAAGATGGAAGCTTCGTCCGGTGTGTTATATGTCTTGATGGACCATCGCGGACAAAAAAGATGGGATGGTTGGATGAGCGAGGCGACAGTGGATTCAAGAAGTGCCGGCAAGAGAGACGGCACCGCCTACTCGCGGGCCGAGGTCGGTATCTCCTCGCCGGAGGTCGGTG
>CAZOJR010000302.1:0-931 GCA_964580165.1 uncultured Gaiellales bacterium | reverse complement strand
TTGCGGGAGGCGATGAGGATGAGGCCGCAGAGGTTGTCGGCGACGCCTTTCTCGAACTGGAACGGCGGTGGGATAAGATCGGCGGCTACGACGATCCCGTATCCTGGATACGGCGAGTTGCCCTCAATCGCCTTCTCAATCATCGCCGTTCTCTCGCCCGTCGTGCTCAGGCCCTGCTTCGTCTGGAACGCCGGGAGTCAGATGTACCGGACCGATCAGGCATATCGGAAGCTTTTCATCCCGGCAACATGACCCTGCGAGAAGCCCTTCGCCGACTCCCGCTGAAGCAACGCACCGCCGTCGTCCTCTTCTACTTCGCCGATCTATCAACCGCCGACGTGGCACGAGCCATGGATATCTCCGAGGGAGCGGTGAACCAGCATCTCCATCGGGCACGCGAAGCACTTCGTAAGGAACTCGAGGTGAACGACTGATGAACGAGCAACAACTGAGAGAGGGGCTCCATCGCCTGGCCCCACACGTGGAAGAAGCCGGAGTATGGGAGGCATTGCACGAGCGGAGGCGAAGAAGAGCACCGCGCGCGGCCTGGGCGGCGGCCGTACTCGTCATCGTACTTGCCGCCCTGGGGTTCGGTGTGAACGCGCTTGCTCAGCATCTGGGCCACCATGCAGATGTCGTGGTGATTACCGACGACACCATGAGCCCGGGTAGCACAGGGCCAGCTTCGACCGAAGGCGCTACGACGACCCTGTCCGGCATCAGCCGGACCGTCACCACACGCTGGCCACCGGGAATCGAGGCGGTGGTCCTGAGTAGCGAAAAGGGTCTCTACGTCATCGACGGCCAGGGGGTGAGGTGGAGCCGGGAACTCGAGGACACGGACCAACCGTCGACAACCGCCACTGTGCGCGACCCGTTGATCGTCTCCGGGCTGGACGGAATGGTGATTAGCGGCAACAACGAGTTCTTA
>CAZOJR010000301.1:0-2511 GCA_964580165.1 uncultured Gaiellales bacterium | reverse complement strand
ACCCGGAGGTCGACCCGACGTCCTTCCGCATCACCGAGCGCTGGCAGCAGAACCCCTATCCCTTGCAGCAATAGCTGCGGGGGCCGACGGTCTTATGATTGAGACGCATCCCACACCTGAAACCGCGCTGTCCGACGGTGCTCAGTCGCTGGACCCATCACAATTCGCAGCGGTGGCCACGCGCATCAAAGATATGGTCACCTGGGCCGGCAAGAGAATGGGGTAGCGCCATGGCAGGTTCTCGGATGCACAGTGGTGTTCACCGCTTGGCCGTGATCGGCGTCGGCATGATGGGGGGCAGTCTTGCCCTGGCGGCCAGAGAAAGGGCTGATGTTGACGAGGTGGTCGGTTTCGACACCGACCGAGGGGCGCTTGACGCAGCTCTGCGGGCGGGAGTAATAAGCGAAGTGGCATCTTCTCCCGGAGAAGCTGCTGCATATGCCGACTTGGTGGTGGTATCAACCCCAGTGCGCAGCATACCCGGACTGGTCGAGGAGTGTGCCTCTGCAGAGCCCAAACCTCGTCTCATAACCGACATGGGCAGCACCAAGTCGTCAATCATGAACGCCGTGTCACCAAGCGCACGGGCATTGTTCATTGGTGGACATCCGATGTGTGGAGGCGCCGGATCTGGGGTGCGGTACGCACGTGCCGATTTGTTCGATAAGGCTACATATTTTCTTTGCACGACCGGCGCGGCTTTTCCAAGGCTCTACGTCATGCTCCAGCAGTTCATCGTCGATCTGGGCGCGCGGCCGACACTGATCGATCCGGTAGCTCACGATCAGATTATGGCCTTGATCAGCCACTTGCCGCATGTCCTGGCCAACGTTCTCATGGAGCACGTGGGTGCGTTCAGCGTTGGTGGCAAACGGGCTCTGCAATGGGTCGGCGCCAGCTTCACCGATCTCACCCGGGTGGCGGGCGCGAACCCACCCATGTGGCGCGATATCTTCATCGAAAACCGGGAGGCGCTGGCCGATTCACTTGCTGCGGTATCTACCGCTCTACAGGACTTCTCCGCATCCCTACGCAACGGGGATGAAGAAGGGGTGAGCAGGGCCATCGATATTGCAGCCGCTTACCGGCAGGAGATGCTTGAGTTTGCCGACATCACTCCTGAGACACTCTACAAGGTCACCGTCCGGGTGCCCGATGTCCCAGGGTCCATCTCCCGAGTGATGAGCGCTCTCGGCGATGCCGGGATCAACGTGGAAGACCTCACTCTTCATCACATGAGCAGAAGTGTCGGAGGCGATCTGGTTCTGTTTGTGGATGGCGAGAAGATTGCGGAAGATGCCGCCGCGCTTCTGAACGGTCTTGGTTATCCCTCACGGGTGAGTTCCATGGGGGATAGCAGTGAGTGAGGCTGCATCTGGGGCGCGGTTTCTTCCGGTCGTAGACGGCCTGCACGGGACACTGGAGATGCCCGGCGACAAATCTGTATCGCACCGGGCTGTGCTACTCGGCGCCGTAAACGACGGTCCTTTGACAGTAAGCGGCTTTTTGCGTTCAGCGGACACTTTGGCGACGGTAGCCGCTGTGCGCGCTCTGGGTGTGGAAGTTGAAGAACGCGGCGGCGATTTGGTGGTACACGGCTGCGGTTGGCAAGGCCTGAAGGAGCCCGAGGACGTGATCAACGTGGCGAACGCCGGCACTCTGATACGTCTCTTGCCGGGCTTGGTGGCGTCAATGGGGTTCCTCTGCGTGCTAACCGGAGACGCGAGCATCCGGCGGCGGCCAATGGCGCGCGTCCTCCAACCGCTCGCCGCCATGGGAGCATCGGTCGCAGGACGCAAGAACGGCACACTACCGCCGATAGCCATACGAGGTAGTTGTCTTACGGGAATGACCCACCGCTTGGCTGTGGCTTCCGCACAGGTGAAATCATGCCTACTTCTCGCCGGCCTGCGCGCAAGAGGAGAGACGATTGTGTGCGAGCCGGCTGCCTCCCGTGATCATACCGAGCGCATGATCAGGTATGCGGGAGGAGTGGTCGAGCGCGAAGGTGCGGCAGACGGCCCTGGTGCCGTCCGAATCAGCCCGGTGGAACGACTCCGAATGAATGATGTCAGAGTCCCTGGTGACTTCAGCTCGGCGGCATTCTTTGTAGTGGCGTCACTCTTGATTCCAGGATCAGAGATCACACTAACCAACGTCGGCCTCAATCCCACCCGGACCGGGCTGGCAAACGTTCTCCGGCGAATGGGTGCCGACATCGAGATTTCTGAAGAGGACTCGACGGGTCCCGAACCCATCGGCCAGATAACGGTGCGCGCAAGCGAATTGTCGAGCACCGATGTGAGCCAAGCGGAGGTTCCGAGCCTCATAGACGAATTGCCACTGTTCCTGCTGGCCGCCGCCAAAGCGCGTGGTATCTCCCGGCTGCGCGGCGCTGCTGAGCTTAGGGCCAAGGAGAGCGACAGGCTGCAGGCTATGACGGCATTACTCAGAGCATTGGGCGTAGAGGTGGTCGAATATCCGGACGGTATGGATGTAATAGGCGATCCC
>CAZOJR010000300.1:0-2519 GCA_964580165.1 uncultured Gaiellales bacterium | reverse complement strand
TTGGTTGATTTAGGATCTGATTCCTGCGTGCCCTGCCAGATGATGGCGTCCGAGCTCGAGGAGCTTGCCCAGGAGTATGCGGGCTTGCTCGATGTGGTCATCGTGGACGTGTACGAGAACGAAGCACTGGCCGGAGAGCTTCGGATCCGAGTCGTTCCTACGCAGATCTGGTTTGATCCGGAAGGAAATGAACTCCTGCGCCACGATGGCTATATCTCCAAAGAAGACATAGTGTCTCGATTTGAGATGCTGGGTTATCCGCTGACCGGGACTGAAACTCTGCCGGGACAGGGGAGCGGGAGTAGTGGCGGCGGATGAGCGATCTATTTGGGGCGCTCACCAAGGCGGTCGAAGGAGCAGGCTGGCTCGCTATCCCCGCCGCTTTTGTGTGGGGGATACTCAGTATTGTTCTCAGCCCCTGCCATTTGACCAGCGTTCCCTTGGTCATCGGCTATATCAACCGCGGAGAGGTGACCTCCACCCGCCGGGCGGTTTGGACGGCAACCTGCTTTGCCGGCGGTGTTCTTGTCACGCTGGCCATGGCCGGTGGAATAGCGCTTGCCGCTGGACGTCTGATGGGGCAAACCGGCATCTGGGGCAACATCCTGGTCGCCGTTGTACTACTGGTCTTTGGCCTGTATCTCTTGGGAGCGCTCAAACTGCCGGCGGGTCTTGCTTCCCCCACGGTATATCCCCGTCGAGACGCGCTGGGGGCGTTGATTCTCGGCCTTGTAATGGGACTGGCCCTGGGGCCTTGTGTGTTTGCCTATCTGGCACCAGTGCTGGCGGTGGTGTTCGACATGTCCGGGTCCGGTATCACCCTTGGAGTTGGCATGCTGCTCGCCTTCGCCGTTGGGCACAGCGCGGTGATTATGCTCATGGGCGCTTTCGCCGGGGCGCTTCGCAAGATTCTGTCTTGGAACGAGCGCTCTCGAGCTGCCTCGGTCATTCGCAAAGTGTGCGGTCTGCTACTCATCGCCGGGGCCGGATACATGATCTACATGAGCGTGTGGTAACACGAGACGGACGGTTCTACCGGCTGGACTTGGGTGCCGGTAACAACGCACGGAGGTGTTGACGGATGTTGAGCATCAAGATACTTGGAGCTGGTTGCTCTAACTGCGAGCGACTCTACGAGGTTGCCCGAAAGGCTGTGGACTCGCTTGGCGTCCAAGCGGAACTCACCAAGGTCACGGAATTCCCGGAGATGATGAAGTACGGCATCCTGCAGACCCCGGGCCTAGTCATCAACGAAGAGCTCATCATGGTCGGCAAGGTGCCCTCCCTGGGAGATATGACCGCCATTCTCACAGAGGCTCTTAGCAAGACCGTGAATTAGGAAGGACTCCGCGCAGCGAGGCTCCTCTCGCCCTGTGAACTCGCGTGGTTGCGAGTGGTCGCAAGTGCTTGATTATAACCGGTTATACGGTTATAATCTGAGCGTTACATTCTGAGCGCGGACCGGCGACCGGGAGGGACGATGGGAAACGAAGAGGTCATAGATGCTGCGACGCCCGGTGGGTCTTCGAACGCAGATATCGAAGAGAGTCCGGCGCCAGGTCGGCTGCGGCGCCTGGTGGCCTCGCGCCTTCTTCGCTACCTTGCCACCCTGGCAATCGCTCTGGCGGCTTGGGTGGCTGTTTACCTTTGGCTTGAGCCCTTTTCTCGCTGGTTTGCCTTCGATCTCCTGCGTCTGAACGAGACCTCCCGCGTCGGTTCGGCGGTGCAGTTCTTCATCTACGATACTCCTAAGGTCATCCTGCTTCTGGTGCTCATCGTATTCATCGTGGGCATCATCCGCACGTTCTTCACTCCACAAACTACCCGGCGCATTCTGGCCGGCAAGCGGGAGTCGGCCGGTAATGTGCTTGCCGCCGCGCTGGGCATCGTCACGCCCTTCTGTTCCTGTTCGGCGGTGCCTCTTTTCATCGGCTTTGTCACTGCTGGTGTGCCTTTGGGGGTGACCTTCTCCTTTCTCATCTCTGCTCCGATGGTCAACGAAGTGGCACTCGTGCTCCTGTATGGGCTCTTCGGTTGGGAGGTGGCTGCTCTGTATCTGGTCACCGGGTTGGTAATCGCGATGGTGGCGGGTTGGGTCATCGGCCGGCTGAAGCTGGAGCGCCACGTGGAGGCCTGGGTCTACGAAACCCGGATGGGCGAAGGGGCCGAAATCAAGCTCGACTGGGTGACCCGTCTGCAGGCCGGCTGGCAGGCGGTCAAAGACATTGTGGGCAAGGTCTGGCCTTACATACTGGCTGGGATCGCCGTGGGGGCGGCAATACACGGATATGTGCCTCAGAACTTTCTGGCCTCCATCATGGGTGAAGGGGCTTGGTGGTCGGTGCCGCTCGCAGTTGTGATCGGTATCCCCATGTATTCCAACGCGGCCGGCATGATTCCCATAGTCCAGGCTCTTCTGGAGAAGGGTGCCGCTTTGGGGACGGCGCTTGCCTTCATGATGGCGGTCATCGCCCTTTCGGTGCCGGTGATGAACATGGCGCAGTTCGACCCCTTCGCGC
>CAZOJR010000299.1:1024-2546 GCA_964580165.1 uncultured Gaiellales bacterium | reverse complement strand
GTCACATCGCGCCGGCTGGGAAGCTCGAACATGACATTGGTGAGTGCCGACTCGATAATCGATCGCAGGCCGCGGGCACCGGTCTCCAGTTTCAAAGCCCGGCTGGCTATGGCCTCCAGCGCCTCCTTGGCAAAGATGAGATCGACCCCGTCGTAGGCGAAGAACTTGCGATACTGCTTCGTGAGAGCGTTCTTCGGCTCGGTGAGAATGCAAACCAGGTCTTCGTCGCGCAATTGATGCACATTGCAGATTACCGGCAGACGGCCGATGAACTCAGGGATAAGCCCAAACTCGAGCAGGTCCTCAGGCAACACCTTGGTGAATAACTCGCCCACGTCGCGGTGCTCTTTGCTCTCTATCTCCGCCCCGAAACCAACGCCCTTCCTGCCAATCCTCCGCTCGATGATCTTCTCCAGTCCCGCGAAGGCACCGCCGCAAATGAAAAGGATGTTGGTCGTATCTATGGTTAAGAATTCCTGGTGCGGATGCTTACGTCCGCCCTGAGGCGGCACGCTCGCCTGGGTTCCTTCCAGTATCTTGAGCAGCGCCTGCTGCACCCCTTCTCCAGACACATCGCGGGTAATCGACGGGTTATCGGCTTTGCGCGCGATCTTGTCGACTTCGTCGATATAGATAATGCCGGTCTCCGCCTTCTTGATGTCGAAGTCGGCAGCCTGGATGAGTTTGAGAAGGATGTTCTCCACATCTTCGCCTACGTAGCCCGCCTCGGTGAGAGCTGTGGCGTCGGCAATGGCAAATGGGACGTTCAGGATTCGCGCCAGGGTCTGGGCCAGCAGTGTCTTGCCACAGCCGGTCGGGCCCAATAGCAGGATGTTGGACTTCTGGAGTTCGACGTCCGCGTCGTCCTGCGTGACCATATGCACGCGTTTGTAGTGGTTGTAGACGGCTACCGACAGCGCCCGCTTGGCCTCTTCTTGTCCGATGACATAGTCGGAGAGGATGGAGTAGATCTGCTTCGGCTTGGGCAGGTTTTCGAGATCGAGGGAAGGTGGCGCGGTGAATTCCTCGTCGATGATCTCATTGCAGAGATCGATACATTCATCGCAGATGTACACACCCGGGCCAGCGATCAGCTTTCTCACCTGGCGCTGGCTCTTGCCACAGAAGCTGCAAAGCAGCTGCTCGGATCCTCCCGGCGATTTGGGCACCGAACGACCCCCTACCTATGCTCGATTATCTTGTCAACTATCCCGTATGCGAGCGATTCCTCGGCGGTCATGAAGTAGTCGCGCTCTGTGTCGCGCTCGACCTTGTCAAGCTCCTGTCCGCTGTGCTTGGCCAATATCTCATCGAGTCGCTTGCGCAGACTCAGAGCCTCGCGGGCATGGATCTCGATGTCGGTCGCCGGCCCCTCGAAGCCTCCCGATACCTGATGGATAAGTATCTTGGAATTCGGGAGAGCGTACCGTTTACCTTTGGCACCACCTGCCAGAAGTAATGCCCCCATGGACATGGCAATACCGACGCAGATAGTCGACACATCGGGCTTGATGAACTGCAT
>CAZOJR010000299.1:0-1014 GCA_964580165.1 uncultured Gaiellales bacterium | reverse complement strand
AGATGGCCAGACCCGCGTACACATTGCCCCCGGGGCTATTGATGTAGAGCGAGATATCCTTGTCCGGCTCCTCCGACTCGAGATGAAGAAGCTGGGCAACAACCACATTGGCCACCTGGTCGTTTATGGGAGTGCCCAAGAATACGATCCGCTCGTTCAACAAACGCGAGTAGATGTCGAACGCCCGCTCGCCTCGGCCGGTCTGTTCGACCACCATTGGGATCAGTGGACTCACGACGCCATCCTTTCCGCCTAAACTCAACTGTCCTCAGTGCCCTCAGCTACCACGTCGCCTACAGGTTCTGAGGCTCCGCTGGCCTCAGGTTTTTCCGTTGGAGCCGGTTCTGCCTCTTGCCCCTCCGCCGGCTGCGCTCCCGATTCGAGCTCTTCTGCCGCTGGCTCTCCTGCCGTTTCCGGTTCCACACCCACCGCGTTCTTGACGATCAAGTCGGCCGCCTTGTCGCGCAGTATCTGCTCCCTCACAGCTTCAATCCGACCGCCCTTGAGCAACCTCTTTTCGAGGTTCTTCGCGTCGATCTTTGTAGCCGCCGCCATCTGTGCAATGACAGCCGAGATCTCCTCGTCGGTGGCCTCAAGACCTTCGGCTTTTGCCACCGCGTCAAGCACCAGCCTGGTCTTAACGTTATTCGCCGCCTGGGGCTTCATATCCTCGACGATCTGTTCAACCGACACACCGACTGCTTGGATATAACCCTCGAGCGATGCACCCTGGGATTCCAGGGAACGCTTGAAGTCGGCCAGCATCTCCTCCGCTTGCCCATTCACCACTACATCGGGCAGATCCAATTCAACGTTGTCCGTAGCGATCTGAATGGCTTCGGCCATGAACCGCTGCTCGGATGCCTGCTGCCTCCCCATCAGGATCCGGTTGCGCATCTCCTGCCGAAGTTCGAGCAGCGTCGCGAACTCACTGATCTCAGAAGCCCATTTGTCGGTAAGCGGCGGCAACTCCTTCTCTTTGATCTCCTTCACCTTGATAGTGAAATCGACCGT
>CAZOJR010000298.1:0-2560 GCA_964580165.1 uncultured Gaiellales bacterium | reverse complement strand
TCCGGCAACTTTGCTTCCGTCTTCAGATCCGCTCATGCCTTCTCCTCCGGATTGTCCACGAGCCGAAGCGACTCATTCAGACTCCCACTCCTGAATCCATCCATGTCCAAGGTGACATATATATAGCCCAATTCGCGTAGGTGTTTAACGATAGCACGCCGTATCGACTTCTCTGCCGCCAGGGAAATCTCAGACTCCCTCAGCTCGACTCGCGCCACGGAGCCGTGGTGCCGCACACGAACGACGGAGAAACCGAGTGCTCGCAGGTGGCGCTCGCCTTCACACACCGCCTTGAGCTTGCTTGGAGTGATCGGTTCGCCATACGGAAATCGCGAAGCCAAACAGGAAGACGACGGAAGATCCCAATTGGAAAGACCTAGCTCTCTGGCCAGTGAGCGCACCTCGTCTTTGCCAATACCGGCTTCGACGAGTGGACTGCGCACCCCTGCCGCGGCAGCCGCTTGCATGCCGGGCCGGTAGTCGGCTTTGTCATCGCTGTTGGTCCCATCCACCACAGTCTTGAGTCCCTCGGTTTGAGCCAGTTTGATCAGCATTCCATACAGCTCCCCCTTGCACAGATAGCAGCGCTCGGGGGAATTGGCTGCAAAGCCCGGGATGGCAAGCTCTTCGGTCCGGACAACCAGATGACGGGCTCCCAGCCGCGCGGCGGCTTCGCGCGCCGCGTCTAAATCCTCGGACGTGTGCACATCGCCGGCGGCGGTAACCGCCAAGACCGCCTCCCGGCCTACTTCGTCCAAAGCCACTTTCAGGACAACGGAAGAGTCAACGCCCCCCGAGAATGCCACTACAAGCGGAGCCATTTCTCGCAACAACGCCCGGAGCCGGCATATCCTCTCCGCAGACTCGCTCACAGGCACGCCGCTTCCCGTACACCTCCACAACTGATACAGTCCGGATCCCGAGGCACTTCCAGCCTGTCCAGCTTCAGGTCCCATACGTCAACCATCATTAGATGACGATTCCGCGCAGCCGGATCGACAATGAGTTTGATCACTTCATTCGCCTCAATAGCTGCCACAACGGCAACTGCGGTGCTCAACACACCAGCCACATCGGCAGTGGGAGACTGCTCCGGTCCGGGTAGTTCGTGAATCAAACAGCGCAAGCAGGGCCCATCACCCGGGACTATGGTCATCGACATCCCGCTGGATCTGATCACGCCCCCATACACCCAGGGCATGCACCGACCGACCGCATATTCATTGATGACAAAGCGGGTGGCAAAATTGTCGGTGCCATCCACCAAGATATCAAGGTCGGATGCAAGCTCGGGCAGGTTATCACCGCCTACCGAGGCCACAACTGGCTCCACGGTTACCCGGCTGTTAGCCTCCCTCAGATGGATAGCCGCCGCTTCAGCCTTGGATATTCGACGGGCTACGTCCTCTTCGGTGAAGAGAACCTGCCGGTGTAGATTGTGTAATTCCGGCTGATCCTTGTCCACAATGCGCACGAAGCCGATTCCGGCACGAACCAGATGAATCGATATAAATGATCCCAGCGCGCCGCACCCAATCAGGCCCACCCTCGCGGTGGACAGCTTCTCCTGCCCTTCGCGACCGATCTGCGGCACCAACATCTGCCTGCTGTAACGCTGCAAGGGATCAACTTTAACCACATCTCCTCCTAGCCATTTGGCAAGGTATCGCCGGTGACCGGTGGTGTGTAGTCCTCACCAAGCACCACGATCACGTTTCGTGTCTCAAGCGTATCGTCTTCAATTACGGTCCCGACGCCCAAAGCAGTCTGTACTCTGTTCCCCGCGTCAACAGCGTCGGGAGACACCATTATCCGGGTCTGCCGAGCGTCGGGAAAATCCTCAGAGTTGCCCGAGGGCAGCATCACATATCCCAGAGGCTCCAGCAACTCACCGGCCTCCTCCGCGATACCCACCGCCCCTGAACCATTTTGAATCTGCAGCGTGACCGCCTGCTCTTGCGCGGTGCCCATCAGCAAGGCCTTTGCAGACTCGATGTCCGGCTCCAAATACACGAATCCGGTACTTTCGACAAGCCTGCCCGTAATCTCGGCCGCAGACCACTCTTCGGCCGAGATGCTGGACGCGAAGCCTTGTAACGCGGTACGAAATCTCTCCGCCTCACCCGCTAAAGGCACCTCCGCCCAAACCGGTGATTCGCCAACCGCCGCACCGACCTTCAGGAGCTCCAATAGAGCGCCAGCGACCCGCGCGACCTCCCCACGATCGGAGGTCAAAACCACAGGTGGTAGACCGCCGAGTTGGGCAGCCTCCATCGCACTCCGCAGATCAGACCATTGCGCAGAAACTGTGGCCCCAGTCTGAATCCCAAGGGCCTCATCGAGAGAGTCGCTCAAAGCCTCATCCCGTCCGCTCAGGTGGAGTTCGGACAAGGTCTGAAATCCATCGGCGGTCTTGAACAGGGTCAGGCCTGACATGGCCAAAGCCAGCCCGCCCGCCTCCCTTGGCTGCAGTGTGACAACAACCGGCACCGAACCACTTTGTTCAACTACCAGGAGAGCGCCTGCCTCTACCGGATCGGGCGGAACTGTCGTTGCAGCA
>CAZOJR010000297.1:0-2566 GCA_964580165.1 uncultured Gaiellales bacterium | reverse complement strand
CGCTCCGCCGGCAGAAACGCTTTCGGACGACGAAGCACTCCGCGATCGTATCAACACGACAGTCACCAGCATTCTCGGTCTTGTGGGCGTAAATGCCGTTCCCATCCAGAGCCGGGAGCACATACTCCTTTCTAGCCTGTTCAGCGCAGCTTGGTCAACCGCTCAGGATCTCGATCTCGCGGGCCTCATACAACAGATCCAGTCACCGCCGTTTCAGCAGATCGGCGTCCTCAGCCTGGAATCGTTTTATCCCGCCAAGGATCGAGCTGCTTTAGCCATGTTGCTCAATAACCTACTGGCAGCGCCAACCTTCCAATCCTGGCTGGAGGGAGATGCCATCAACATTGGGCAGATGCTCTTCACGACCGAAGGCAAACCCCGTGTGACAATCTTCTCCATCGCCCATCTGTCCGATCAGGAGCGAATGTTCTTCGTCTCGCTTCTTCTCAACGAGATTCTGGGCTGGGTCAGAACCCAACCGGGCACAGGAAGTCTGCGGGCTATCATCTACATGGATGAGATCTTCGGGTTTTTCCCACCTGTGGCCGAGCCACCGTCCAAACGGCCTCTGCTGACCCTGCTCAAGCAGGCGCGCGCCTTCGGGGTGGGCGTGCTCTTGGCGACCCAGAACCCGGTAGACCTTGACTACAAGGGCCTTGCCAACGCGGGCACCTGGTTCATCGGGCGCCTGCAGACCGAGCGTGATAAGGCGCGCCTCCTTGAGGGACTCGAGGGGGTGGCTGCAGGTACAGAGGCAAGATTCGACCGGCAGCAGATGGAGGAAACCCTGGCCGGTTTGGGTAAGCGGATATTCCTTCTGTACAACGTTCACGAGGATACGCCTGCCACCTTCGAAACCCGTTGGGCCATGTCTTATCTGGCCGGCCCATTGACACGGGCTCAGATCAAGATACTCATGGATCCGCGCCGGCCGGTAAAAGCCACGCCAGAGCCAACAATGACAGGTACGCCGGCGACCATGGCTTCCGCGCCTGAAGCCGTGACAGCGGCCGCCTCCACGACTGGTTCGCCTCACCTCGATAAGCCACCAGATATACCTGCAGAAATACCGCAGTACTACCTTCCGCTCCGCGGTACCGCCCCTGCCGATTCCAGCCTTGTATATCGCGCCGGAGTCTTCGCCGCCGCCACTGTGGGATTTATAGCATCGAATAGCGGCGCTGGGGCATCTATCCGAATCCGGCGGATTGTCGAGGCTCCGGAGACCGCCCTCGCGGTCAACTGGGAAAAGGCCATCGCGCTTGAGCCCACTTTGGAAGATCTAGACCGAGAGCCCTATCCCAACGCGGCGTTCGCTCCGCTGCCGGAAATCATGGCAAAGGTGGCCTCCTACCGCTCATGGGGCGCCGATTTCTCTGATTGGGCGTTTCGTACACAGACCGCCGAGACGTTCAAGAATGCCAGCTTCAGGCTGGCCTCCAATCCGGGGGAGACTGAAGATGATTTCAAGAACCGCCTGCGGAATATGGCCCGGGAAGAGACAGCTGAGGAAGTCGACCGACTACGCGAGAAATTCGCCGCCAAGAAGGCAACACTAGAACAAAAGGTACTCCGAGCCGAGCAGGCCAAGCAGCGAGAGGCCGAGCAGGCCAAGGGCCGCAAGGTGCAAACTGCGATTTCGTTTGGAGCCACCATTCTCAGTATGTTTACGGGGAGCAAGAAGCTTGGCAGCGGCACTTTGGGAAAGGCTACAACCACGATGCGAGACGTTGGCCGCAGCATCGATCAAAGCGGTGACGTCAAGCGCGCCGACGAGTCATTGACGGCAATTAGACAGCGGCTGGTCGATCTCGAAGCCGAGGAGCAGGCAGCGATTGATGAGATCAAAGAAAGACACGGTGCGGAGGCTGAGACACTTGAGAAGGTGCTCTTGAGACCGCGCAAGAGCGACATCACGGTGGATTCCCTTGGGCTCGTCTGGATGCCCTACTGGCAGAACGAAGATGGCTCTCTGATTAGCGCCTGGGGATAATAGAAGCGACACGCCTTTGAGGGAGGGAAATAGAGCGCGAAGCCGCACAAGCCGACGAAAGGAGAGGCACAGAATGTGGAAAGAGTTTAAGGCGTTCATTGACCGCGGGAACCTGCTTCAGCTGGCGGTAGCGTTCATCATGGGCGTTACGTTTGCTGCCGTAGTAACCTCGCTGGTGAATGACATCATCATGCCTGCCGTGGGTCTCGGTCTGGGGGGAGTTGATTTCACCAGTCTCTTCGCTGTGATCAAAGACGGGGATCCAGCCGGCCCGTATAACACCGTAGAGCTGGCCAAGGAAGCTGGCGCCGTAACAATCAACTACGGCATCTTTATCAACGCCATAATCGTATTCATCATCGTAGCCCTCGTGCTGTTCTTCCTCATGAAGGCCTACATGAGAACGCAGAAGCCCGCCGAGGTCACCACCAAGGAGTGCCCGTTCTGCACGTCGGCCATACCGCTTGCAGCAACCCGTTGCCCGCAGTGCACCTCGGAGTTATCCACGGTTACCAAGACCTGACCATATCGTTCTAAACAGCGTGAGAATGCCCCTCGGCGGGGCGGGGCGCC
>CAZOJR010000296.1:0-2576 GCA_964580165.1 uncultured Gaiellales bacterium | reverse complement strand
GGGCTGGTGTGGCTTGGCGTGGCTGTATGGCTCATCTGGAGCATCGCCGGGGGTAGTTCACCGTTGTTCGCGCGTCTTGCCGCTCCCAACGCGCAGACCTTTATCGTCTGGCTCATACCCGCGGTTGCCGTCTGGGCCGATGTGTCGGTCACGATTGCTGTAGTCGTCTTTCCGATGTCAGCCGGTCTGTCGTATCTGCTCATCCGGCCCGCCGTCCGGCGGATCACGCGACTGGCCGACGCCACACGTTCTTTCCACTCGGGAAATCGGGATGCGGCAGTGGATGTCGAGGGGGAGGATGAGATAGCCCGGCTCTCGACGGATTTCAACGCCATGGCGAAGACTCTCTCTGACTCTCTACGTCAGCTAGAGGGTGAGCGAGATCGGGCGGCAAGGCTGCTGGAATCACGGAGAATCCTCTTCGCCGAGGTATCGCACGAGTTAAGGACGCCCATTGCCATCTTGCGTGGCTATCTGGACTCAATCAGCGACCATTGGGATCAGTTGCCTCCGGATACACTCAAGAACGACTTGATGGTGATCTACAAGGAGACGATCCGGCTCCAAAGCCTGGTCGACGATCTATTTGCCGTTGCCCAGGCTGAAGCCGGCGGACTTAGTCTTGCGCCGGAACCTGTCGCGCCGCGCGAAGTCATCCATAATGTTGTCCAGTCGTTCGCCCCTCTTGCTTGGGAGAGGGATAGAGTTCAGCTGACATCCGATGTGGATGACGCCGTTCCCCTCGTGATGGCTGATTCTCGACGCCTTGAGCAGGTGCTCTACAACCTCGTGCGAAACGCGGTGCGACATACGCCGCCCGGCGGTCTCGTCTCGCTACGTGCTATGGCGGAGGATGAATACGTACGATTTGAGGTGTGTGATACCGGAGAAGGACTGTCGGCCGAAGAAGCGGGGCGTGTCTGGGAGCGCTTCTACCGGGTCGACGACCAGGAGCATCCGGGTGATGGAGCCGGACTGGGTCTGTTCATCGTCAAGGAACTGACCGAGGCTATGGGGGGAAGCGTGGAGTTGGTCTCGGTGCCGGAGGCGGGTAGCTGCTTCATAGCACGTCTTCCTCGCGTCTAGCTTCCCGACGTTGAGGCCTGCCTGGTCGCGTGCGGCACCTCACCGGTTGCGCGTGGTGCCTCGCCGGTCGTGCGCTCCAGACCCCGGCTGGGAGATGCGTGCTCCGTTTCTGCGGCAGACGTGCTTCGTTTTCGCGACAGATCTGCGACACCTGCGAAACGCTCCGGTGACACCCGAGAGACACTCCGGTGACCTTCGCTTTCTAGTCTTTCCTTTAACAGAGCCACTCTTGGGAAGGAAAGACATGTCGACAGAATCGTCGAAACAGACCACGACCACCGGTCGCCGGGTGGGAGTCGCGAGGGTCGCGCCCGGTACCCTATTGGTGATTTTCCTTGTTGCGGTCCTTGTCGTTTGCGGTTCGATTGCTCGCGACTACCTCACGAGTACGCCGGGGCAGGAGCGGGAAGGATCGGTTCAGGTAGGGCAGATCACGGAGGCGCAGGCGTCGGTAGACGGCAATGAGAGCCGGACGAACACCGGTGCGCAGTCGTCATCGACGGATGTTGCCGGATCTTCAGCAGAGTCACTCGAGCGCTCCTACGAGAAGCTGCTGGACGAGTCTGAGCATCTCCGGGATTTGCTCGAAGAATCGGGGAGTCATGGGAGTGGTGGCACGATTTCTGGGCTGCAGTGGCCGGTCGCCGGTTCCCCGGTTGTCTCGTCGCCTTTCGGGCCACGGACCCATCCGGTACTCGACAAAGAGATTATGCATGAAGGGATCGACATAGCGGTTGTGACCTCGACACCGGTGGAAGCGGCCGCCGGAGGCACCGTGCTCTACGCGGGAGATCTTGACGAACATGGTAAGACACTCATCGTCGATCATGGCGATGGCCTTGCGACCGTCTACTGTCACCTGTCGAGGGTCTTCACGGAAGAAGGGGTATGGGTAGAAGAGGGCGGGCTTATCGCCGAGAGCGGCAACACCGGGTTGACCACCGGGCCGCACCTACATTTTGAGGTGCGGATCAACGGAGTGCCGGTGGATCCGGCTGAGTTTCTGCCGAATCTGTCTGCGACGATCGGGGCCGGTGCCCCCTGGGAGGCCGGCCCCCTGATATGCGGGTAAGGACGGCCCAAGCGCATCCAGAGAGCCGGTTGTTGTATTCAGGGAGTCTTCGCGGGTGGCCTTGACAAACCTGTGCCACCGCGCCCAGACTGAACGGCATGGTGCCTTCGGATGGGCATGCCGCGTGGGCCAATCCGGTGCGGGCGGATCCGATGTGACGATACCGCGGACACTGCGGATGACGTTCGGGCGGGCACCATGAACGGCGTCCATCCGGGCACCGTGGCCACCGTCCGCGCACTCAAGGTTGGCGATATGAACCAGGCTCCACCTACGCACATACGTGAACTACGACCAGGCGATGTGGCCGCCGTGAGCAGGTTGATAGAAGAAACCATCGATGTTGATTACCCCGGTCACTACTCTCCAAGAGCGCTCGGCTTTTTCAAAGCATTTCACTCGGCCGAACGGATCACCG
>CAZOJR010000295.1:0-2576 GCA_964580165.1 uncultured Gaiellales bacterium | reverse complement strand
GGCGGCGCTCATCACGCCACCTCCCGCTTGCGCAACTTTCGCACCAGCCTGCGGGCCTCGGTGGGGCCAACGCGCCCGAGGGTCTCGTCGTTGCCGATGCGCACTACAGGGGCAAGAGCGCACGCACCCACGCAGTTGACCGTTTGGAGCGTGAAGAGACCGTCAGGGGTGGTCCCGCCGACCGGGATGTCGAGTTCCTGGCTGAATGCCTCTACCACCAATGGCGCGCCTGCCACATGGCAGGCGGTGCCCATGCACACGTCAATGACATATTTGCCTACCGGACGAAGCCGGAACTGGCTGTAAAAGCTGGCCACTCCATACACCCGTGAGAAGGGAAGATGCATCTCCTCCGCTATGCTCTCAAGCGCCACTCTCGGCAGATATCCATAGGCTTCTTGGGTGGCGTGCAGGGCCTCCACAAGCCCCGACCCCGAGCGGATGCCGGCAATGACGGGGTTTAGCAGCTTCGTGTCGATCTCGGGCACGAACTGAGCCGGTGCCTCGCCCATCACGCATGCCGAGGCGGTTCCACAGCTCTCGCCGGGCAGCGTCGCCAGAGCAGCTGCCCGGGCGGCCTCGAAATCGAAAGTCTCCTCCGGGAACTCGGGGCAGTATTCCAACTCGATGCAGTTTGCCGGGCAGGTGCGCTCGCACAGGGTGCAGGAGTAGCACCGGTATTCGCCGTCTTTCTTCTTTACCAAGTCGAAGAGGCCTGTTCCTGCTTTCTTGCCCACCAGTTGCCGGCGCTCGAAATCGATCCCCTTCAAGACCTCATAAAGAGCCGAGCCCTTGGGCTCCACTACATCTCCTCGTGTCTCGCTTCTTCGAACCGGTCCGGTTCCGCGTGATCTGCTGCCGTTGCCACCGTTCTCATGCGTCATCGCCGTCACCTCAGTCTTCGCGGAGGTTGAGATAGCGGCGCTCGGTGGAGGTCCGCTTCTTGTCCCGCGCTGCTCTTTCAAGTACTGCGAATGCTTCTTCGATATTGTCCGGAAAGATATCGCGGCCGCCCAGACCGTAGACGAACGGTAAGATTTGGGGCCGGGGATCGTTGTCGTAAAGAGCGGTACGTATCTCCAAGAACAAAGGCCCGCCCTGCGCTCCAAAGGAATCGGCTCTATCCATGACGCCGACGACCTTGACGTGCTCGAGCGCTTTAGCGTAAGCGGCATGGGGGAAGGGGCGGAAAACCCGGGTGCGCACCATGCCGGCCTTGATGCCTTTGGCGCGCAACTTGTCGACTACCATGCGTGTGGTGCCCGCGGTTGATCCAATCACAACAATGGCGATCTCGGCATCATCGAGACAGTAGGGATCAAGGAGGCCGTAGTGGCGTCCGCTCAACTCAGCGTATTCGTCTGCCACGTCTTGGATCACTGTAAGCGCGCGGTTCATAGCCCGGTTCTGCGAGACCTTGTGTTCGAAATACCATCCATGTAATCCATCGAACGGTCCCACCGTGACGGGGTGCTTGGTGTCGAGCAACGGGTTGATGGCGCGAAATGGCCCAATGAAGTCCTGGACCTGTGCGTCGGGCAACATTGCCAGGGGGCCGATGGCGCCGCTGATGACGTAGCCGTCGTACATATGCATCACTGGGAGGCGGACGTCCATGTGCTCCGCGATCCGTACGGCCTGGATGCAATTGTCATAGGCCTGCTGATGGTTCTCGCCGTAGATCTGTATCCAGCCGCTGTCGCGGGCGCCCATAGTATCGCTATGGTCGCAATGAATGTTGATGGGCCCGGAGAGGGCACGGTTGACTGTAGTCATCACTATCGGGAGCCGGTAGCTGGAGGCTATGAACAGCAGTTCCCACATAAGAGCAAGGCCCTGAGACGAAGTAGCCGTCATGGTTCGTGCGCCACCCGCTACAGACCCGATCACCGCGCTCATGGCGGAATGCTCTGACTCCACGGTGACAAACTCCGAGGTCACCTTACCGTCGGCTACCATCTGTGCATAGAGCTGTACGACCTCGGTCTGTGGGGTGATGGGATAGGCGCATACCACATCTGGATCGATCTGGCGCATGGCTTCCGCTGCCGCTTCATTCCCGGTAACGGCGAGCGTCTGGGTGTCTTGTGCGCTCACCTTCTTACTCCTTGTCGTCGTTTTTCATCGTGATAGCGTTGGCCGGGCACTCCTTTGCGCAGATGCCACAGCCCTTGCAATGGTCGAGGTCGATAGCCACAGCTCTGCCGTCTTTGACTATGATTGAGGCGTCGGGGCAGTAGAAATAGCAAAGCATGCAGCCGGTGCACTTTTCCGAATCAATGACTGGCACCTGCGAACGCCAGCCGCCGGTTCTTACCTCGACCGAGTTCCCGGCTACGGGAATAGTGGCTCCCAGTTCGTGCTTGTCGGGTCCCCAGGTGTCAATGTCGCTGATATCCCACTCGGTTTTCTTTGCGGCACTCATTCGCCTTGGACCTCCTCGTAGGCACGCATGATGGCCGAGATGTTGCCTTCGACCACCTTGGGTGGGAACTTCTTGCCGAAATCGGCTCGTAGAAAATCCACCACTTCTTCAATGGGGAACAGTTCGGTGATCCGGGTAAGCGCTCCGACCA
>CAZOJR010000294.1:0-2583 GCA_964580165.1 uncultured Gaiellales bacterium | reverse complement strand
GACTGTTAATCAGGGTGTTGCAGGTTCGAGTCCTGCCCGAGGAGCCATTCCTTGCGTATCTCTCGATTCCGGCCCACACAACCCGTTTTGTGGTACTGACTCTGCATTCCTTGCACAGGGCCAGGTTTACATCGGGACAGGTTAGGCCGCCACGCAAATTGTACGGTGATCGGTGCACCTAAAAGGGCTTGTGACCTCCGCCACCTCACATCCGCACCTTGGGCACACCAAATCGTCGGCAAGAACACTCGGCTGAGCCACCGGCATGACGGTCCGGCAGCCGCTCCCAATACTCCCCACTGGAACGCCCGCTGGGGCCGCAGGTCTCGCCCGGCTCTGATTCCTGACACTCCCGCCAGCCGAACGCAACTCATAACCACAGCACGGACAGGGATCTCCCGGGCGCAACTCTGAGAGGCGCGCCGCCAGCGTCTTGATCTCTGGCTGGCCAAACCGGTCGTGCATCACAGTCTCCTCAAGACCCCGGTTGCTTTGCCCACGATCCGTGGGTCTCTGGTGAATATGGGCTCCATGGCATCATTTTCGGGTTGCAGACGAATCTGACCATCTTCGCGAAAGAATCTCTTCAGCGTCGCTTCATCGTTGAGCAGCGCCACTACAATGTCGCCATCGTCGGCACTGGACTGCTGTCTGACCACGATAATGTCCCCATCCAAGATACCGGCGTTGATCATGGAATCGCCCGCTACCCTCAAAGCGAAACAGCCGACGCTCTCACCCAGGAACTCCGGGATATCAATCGAACACTCCACATTCTCCTCGGCAAGGAGAGGAGCGCCTGCAGCCACCCGCCCGACGAGAGGAACACCGACGAAACCGTGCCTTATGCGGTCGGAATCCTGTGTAACTGCGTGCGGGCCGGCATCTTCGTTCGCTTCCGTCTCCCACCTTTTTATTATCTCGAGGGCCCGCCGTTTAGCGCTTCCACGACGGATATACCCCTTCGCCTCAAGTGCTGAGAGGTGTCCCTGCACCGAGGCCGGTGAGCAAAGACCCACAGCTGCCCCTATCTCACGAACAGTAGGCGGGTATCCTTGGTCTTTGACCGCATCCTCGATAACTTGCAGAATGCGCTGCTGTCGCTCCTGTAGCTTCATCATCACCTCGTGGTGAACATTCGTTCGTTTCAGTATAGAACACTTGTTCGGTCTGGACAAGAGCACCACCAAGATCGTGTTGACTCCCTCAACCTTGGGCCCTATACTCACCGCTGCTTGCCTTCACGTGCCCGAGTGGCGGAACTGGCAGACGCGCTAGGTTGAGGGCCTAGTGAGTGCATAACTCATGGGGGTTCAAGTCCCCCCTCGGACATCTTTTTCCGGCGCTTTTCCCGCCCGGGGTTTGGGTAGACTTATAATCGATCCACCGCCGGGATCCGCCCGGCGCTCAGTGAACGAATCGGAGGATCTCATGACCAGAGTCCCTCGCGAGCTTGGGCCGGCCGATGTATACAGGCCGTGCGACATTCACGCCTTCACCTTCACCACGACCGACGACCTTCCCGAATTGAATGAAATCATCGGACAAGCACGGGCAGTCTCGTCAGTAGCCTTCGGGATGGGGATCGAAAACGACGGCTACAACATATTTGCCGCCGGACCTACGGGTACGGGCAAGGCAAGCACCGTTTATGAATTCCTCTCCCGGCAGGCCGCGTCCCGATCCGTGCCTGATGATTGGGTTTACGTGCATAACTTCGCACAGCCACACCGCCCCAACGCTATTCGCCTGCCGGCCGGGAAAGCTCGGGAATTCAAGAAGGACATGGAGAAGCTGGTCGAAGACCTTCAAGCCGCCATTACCCATGCCTTCGAAAGCGAAGAATACGAGAAACAGAAGCGGACCATCGCTCAGCAGATCAGCGAGCGGCAGGAGGCCAAACTCACCTCCCTGGGCCAGAAGGCCGACGGCATGAACTTCACTATGGTCCAAACCCCCGCGGGGCTCGCCTTTGCACCAAAGACGGCCGACGGAGAGACCATGTCTCGCGAGATATATGACTCTCTCTCCTCCGACGAGCAGAAGAGCATCGATGATGGTCTGGCCGTCCTCAACGAAGAACTCCAGCAGATCATGCGGCTCGTGAGGCAAGACGAGCGCAGCGGACGTGAAGCTGTGCGGGAATTAGATCGAGAGGTTACTACCTTTGCCGCCAAGCATCTCGTTGATGAGGCATGTGAAAGATGGTGCACGGTCTCCGAGATGGTCGAATACTTGAAGGCCGTGTTGGCGGACGTAGTCGAGAACGCGGACGACTTCAAAAAATCGGAGGACGAAGCCCCTGTCATGTTCATGGGGATCCCGGTGTCGGCGCGGCAGAAAGGTGAGGGCGCTTTCCGCAAGTACAAGATTAATGTCTTTGTCGACAACTCATCGGCAACCGGAGCCCCAGTTGTTACCGAGAGCAACCCTGTGCTGCAGAATCTCGTGGGACGTGTTGAACATCAAGCCCAGTTCGGAGCGCTCATCACCGACTTCAACATGATCAAGCCCGGTGCTCTGCACAAGGCCAACGGTGGCTTTCTCGTCCTCGAAGCTCGCGAGTTGTTGACCAAGCCATAC
>CAZOJR010000293.1:0-2592 GCA_964580165.1 uncultured Gaiellales bacterium | reverse complement strand
GGCGTGAATGGTTCCCACTCCCTTATCAGGGCAAGGTTCAACCTACGCTGCCGATGCTTGCAGAACAGGTGCGGCCGGCCGGCTCCACGAGCGTGACTGAGGGGATGATGCCGATCTATTCTGGTAGTCATCCAGAGCTTGTGGAGCTGGCCAAAATGGCTCCCAACCCCCCTCTGCAGGTCATCCCTAAGTGTCTGGTGCACGATGCTATCTTGAATCCTCCGGTCAGCTGGTGGGGTCTGCGGGCCTTTCTTGAGGCGACGCATGAACAGTTCACCCAGCACACCTATCCTGCTCCAGGTTGCTCCGAGATCCACATGATATGGACTGATTCTCCTTGCTGGATCACCTGTTGGAACGACTCCAACAGCTACGTGCAGGCCCTCCAGAGCTCCAAGATTGAGACCATCGTGGCCCAGCATCCCTGGCTGGAGAACGACTGCCTGATGGCTGACCTGATTCTGCCTGCCTCTACCCGCTTCGAGATGCTCGATATTGGCAATGATCTGAGTAGCGGCGTCTTTACCTCTATCTTCTTGGAAGACCACTGCATAGATCCGGTGGACGAGTCGCTTTCGGACTTTGACATCGTAGCCAGGATCGCCGAGAAACTGGGACTCCATGAGGAGTATACGGGTGGCAAGACCCACGAGGAGAAGCAGAAGCTGGCCTTCGAGGGCTCGGGCATTGAGCAGTTCATCAGTTGGGAAGAGATCAAAGAAAAGCAGTATTTCGTCATTCCCTGCAACGACGAGATTGAGGGTCAGCCTCCCGGGCTCTCCGAGTTTGCCAAAGATCCTCAGAAGAGCCCTCTTGCCACGCCCACCGGTCTCTTGGAGTACTCGTCGAGTGCCCTTGAGAAACACTTCCCCGATGACCCCGAGCGTCCCCCGGTGGCTCACTGGATCGAGAAGAGCGAGAGCCACGACGAGCGTATAAGTAGCGAGCGCGCCAAGGAGTATTCGTTGCTCTGCATGTCCAACCACCCTCGCTGGCGCATGCACGCTCAAGGAGACGACATCACCTGGATCCGGGAAATCCCCACCATGAAGATCACCGGTCCAGATGGATACCAGTACGAGCCTGTATGGATCAACACTTCAGAAGCCAAAAAGCGGGGTATCAAGCAGGGCGACATCGTCAAGGTCTATAACGAACGAGGCACAGTCCTCGGAGGGGCCTACGTCACCGAGCGTCTGCGATCCGGTGTGGCCTATATGGACCACGGGGCTCGCTGGGACCCTATCATCCCGGGCAAGTTGGACCGCGGGGGGGCCATCAACACCATCACCCCCCACAACGTCACTTCCAAGAAAGCCACCGGCATGGTTGTGAGTGGTTTCCTAGTGGAGGTGGCCAAGGTCACCGACGAAGAGATGGACACTTGGCGACATGAATACCCCGAAGCATTCAACCGCGACTACCACGCTTCCACCGGTGTATCTCTCAACGGGTGGCTCAAAGCATAAGGAGGAACGATATCCAACGCATTCGTGATAGATGTGGGCTACTAGTGCGGTATTGATATCTGTTAGCGACGTCTATAAGGGATAGCTATATACGACTGGATTCAATTCAGTCTGCTTCATGGAGTGGTCGTACTTCAAGATTGTGAATATGTATAAAATGCCAGCGCCAAATGACCAGTCAAGCAATGGGAGGATGTAGGATGATTGACGAGACCGATCTCACCCGTGAAAAGCAATGGTTCTATGATGTTAAGGTCAAGAAAGTAATCAAGAATCTCTCAATGCGCAATATGAACGGGCAATATGTTCCCGGACGCAAGGAGGCACTTGCGGCTGTCATGGAAATGATCCCCCCTGGTGCGACCGTTGGGCGGGGAGGCTCCATCAGCGTCGACCAGGTTGGAGTCTTTGAAGAACTCAGCAAGCGCGGTCAGAATCGAATCATTGAATTTGTCCACATTGCCAGCTATGAGCCTCCTGTGCACACACCTGAGGAGAGTTATCGCATAGAACGAGAAGTGTTCTCTGCCGACGTCTTTCTGAGCGGCACCAACGCAATCACCCTGGACGGGACGTTAGTGAACACCGATGGCATTGGGAACCGAGTAGCTCCCATGATCTTTGGTCCGAAGAAGGTAATCATCGTAGCGGGCGTCAACAAGATTGTCAGAAACCTGGATGAAGCGCTGAATAGAGTGCACAATGTCGCCGCGCCGCTGAATGGCATGTGGCATCATCTGAAGCACAACTTCCCTGAGACCGCGGAATTGCCCTGCGTAAAGACTGGCAAGTGCGTGGATTGCAATCATTGGGGTAGGATATGCCGCTGCACCGGGATCATTGACGGCAGCGATTTCAGGCAGAAAGGCCGTATTAATGTGGTACTGGTCGGCGAGGAACTGGGGCTCTAGTATGCTCCAATAAGTTGCTGAAGCAGCCCAGCTGCCATCTCTCCGTCCCGCGCCGTTTTCCAAAGGTGATCACATCTTCACCAGGTTGTCGGCGACCACTGTGAATTGGAAGATCCACGGGTTTTGCCCGGCTTTGGTGTCTAAGCTTATGCAGGAGCCTCCGGTCTTCATCCAGCCGGAGGTCTCTTCCGCCAGCTGCTTAACACTACAGG